>CAMLLI010000452.1 GCA_946480685.1 uncultured Flammeovirgaceae bacterium
GTAATCGCAGCGCGGTATCGTGATACACCTCCCTGCAAGGCTTCATCAATATACTCATACAAAAAATTAGTATCAGCGCCTGCCTGATGCAGCGGTACAAATATACCCTGCTGGTCTTTTTCAAAAGTTACATGATCAACCGTATACAACGTACTCAGCGTTAATGATAGCTGTGCCCGGTTATCCGTTGTAAGCGTGGCTATAAAATTCCGATAGTAACAATGTACACCCTGGTCGCCATAATGGTATGCCTGACTGCGTAACGCTGGTCTGTCTTCAACAACCGGTTGAACAGCAAAGTAGGAAGAAGTATATTTCTCTTTACGAAAGATAAACGCTGTATCGGCCGCATCCATGACCGGAGTCATGTAGTTGCCTTGCATTGTAAACAGGCGATACCGTTGCGCCCCCGGCACCTTATTCCATTGCAGCATTACTTCGCCAGTACAATTATACCCCACCTGCACCTGCATTGCCGGGGCAATGGTAAAGGTATCAGACACTATATATATACCATTCACCTGCATACGTGCCACAGCCGTGTGCAAACCGGCAGGAGGTGTCCAGGTAAGAAATCCGTTGCCCAGAGAAACATCCTCCGCTATTGATTCATATGCACCTCCATCAACACTTATCTCCAGCATGCCCGTATGATTGAAGGTGTTGTTCCAACGCAGGTATGCGGGTTGTGCTGCTTCTAGCTGATCAGACCTGGTCGGGTATGTCCATTGAAATATATCAGCCGAGTCAAGCCAATATGCAACGTGAAAATTTTGACTGTCAGTTGCAAGTGAACCGGCCGTTACTACGAGTTCATAAGTACCTGATGCAGGGTTGTCAACAGTGATATACTCTACGGTGTTTAAATGGTCGTCCTTGCGAACTGCGGGCAACGCAAGCGAATCAACATTGGGATAATGATTCAACACCCAGGGTTTCCATTCACTGTTATTATGGACAAGCGTACTGTTCAAGTCATTCACAAGTGCTGTCGCATCACCGGCCGCTGCCGCAGGATCATTCCACGTCAATGCAACCTTCAATGTTTTTATACCGGTTGGGACGTGGATTGTTATTTTCCGGTCGTCATCACTGCCAATAGACGCGTTGATAAATGAGGAAGCTTTTACCAGTTGCACGGCTTTATAGGCATCAACCGCACCATACCCGGAGATGAAGTCTATTCCTTTCTTACCTATATCTTCCGATGAAGCAATGAGTATAGCTTTAACGAGTGCAGCATCTGGCAATTGTTGATACTGCTCTTTATATACCTGTTGCACCAGTAACGAAATTCCCGATACCATCGCGGCCGCATCGGACGTACCTTCCGAGCCGAATGCTGTGAGCTCGGGTTTTACGCGACCATCGTATGCCGGACCGCTCGAATTCAATGTACTGATGGTACCCTCTTTATCGACAGCCGTTACCGTAAGTATATTTTTTGCCATCTTCATGTTTCCGCTTAGGTTCGCATAACCAGCTATACCGGCATAGGTTCCGGATGTGCTGACAGTAGTTCCGGAATTACCGGCAGAGAAGATATATAGCATATTTGGATCGCTGTTGGCGCTAACATCGTATGCACGGGCTTCGGCTCCATATATATTATTGACACTTACTCCATAGGAATGATTCTGTACCCACACATTTTGTGATGTCAAAGCGGCAGCATCGTCCGGAAATAAATTATTATAGGAGGATGACATCACCTTGCTTTTCCAGGCTACACCTTTTGATTGAGGCATCGTGTTACCGCCCCCCGCAATAATGGTTGCCATCTGTCCCGCGTGTAGTGACTGTTCAGTGTCTGCCAGCGGTGAATAAATATACCGGCCGGCAAGATCTATATCCGTTGTATCAAACGATCTTTCCTTTACGCAGAGATGCATTCCGTCACCACTCAATTCCGGGTATATATCATGTACTATATTTACCCTGTTTACACTCCGATCTTGAAAACTGTTTGCTGTTTCATCCTGAATCACGTGAGTATATTTATCCACAAAGGTTACAGCATCGCAATCAATCAACGCATCAAGTGCATCTATAGTCAATATCTTCACAACAAATGTTTGCGATGCTTCATGTTCGTGCTGTATAGCAAACAAATCCGAATGCGCAGTTAACCACTGTTTAAACGCATATATATCCACCACCTGAATAGTATATATTGACTGACTGGATCCGCTCTGAATCAATGCTGGCGCTATTTTCCAGCGATTATCAATTGTATCGGCAGCCTGCAATCGTTTCTGAGCTTGCTGATCTCCCTGAACTATACATAGATAATCACCTGACGGTAACGCCTTTGCATACCGGATCGCATTCTTCCGCAACAACACATTAACTTCTTCGCGGGATGAAACGACTATATATTTGGACGACTGACTATATATATTGAACGATATCAACAGAAAGAGTATACCGAGATAAATACGCATAATTATATACTATATATATACCGGATTAATCCGGTATCAGGCTATAAATCCATTTAAAAACTTGTGAAGTTAGTTCTAAATAACTTACTTGTTCACATAAAATTAACCATTACCTAAATTTAAAAACTTATGAAAAAGATGTACGCATCATGCTGCGTGGCAATGCTATTTGCCGCCCTTTCCTGTAGTGAACAGGAAGCAGCTAAGTCCAACGAAGTGTCACCTGATGTTGTAGCAAAATTGAATGCTGCAGGTTTCGACACGAGCCAGGGTTTATCCCGCTACAAAAACGGTTACATGGTAGAGTACGATGTATTTCTTACAGACCATGACATTGACGAACTGGCGGCACCGGTAAGTATTTCTTCCGAAGCGGAAGAAGAACACTATCGCACTACAAACATTGTTACCAGTACACCACGCACTATATATGTATATATGGATCCAGGTTTCGGATCATATATGCAGAACGCATTCAACACAGCGTTGAGCCGCTATAACGCGTTGGGACTTACACTAACCTTCCAGGCTACAACAAATGCCGCTGCAGCTGATATCCAGATTCTGTCTTTCTACGAAGCGAGCAACACGCTTGGTTTCAGCGCAGGATTCCCTTCCAGCAGTGGTGATCCGGCAAGTCCTATACAATTGAATACTTATTACTATAACAACTCTTCACAACGTGGAGATGCTGCTACAGTAATAGCACACGAGATTGGACACGCAATCGGTTTCCGTCATACCGACTATATGAGACGCAGATATAGCTGCGGCACTGGTGGCACCGAAGGTACTGCGGGTGTAGGTGCTGTTTACATCAACGGAACTCCTACGGGTCCATCTGCAAACTCCTGGATGCTGGCATGCTCAAGCGGAGGTGATCGTCCGTTTACATCAGCTGATCAGACTGCTTTAACGACTTTATACTAGGTTAATAATGTTTTAGACGGGTCACGGTCTCGCAAGAGATCGTGACTTTTCTGATATATACCCTTTTCATTTCCGGCCCGTCAACGCCTGCGGTATGCGCAGGTCACATTTCATTGGGCACACGCTACCCTGGCATTCTTTTTATTCGTTCATTACATCCAAAAATGCTTTAAAACATCAGCTTTTTGAATGGATTCTTCGAAAGAATTACGTTTCGCTAATGGATTTTAGAATATTTGATGTATTTTTGGACTGAAAAACGGATAGAGTCTAAAATTTCAAATGAGTCAGACCCTCCATATGACAAAGGACGAGGCCATTCGTACGGAAGTATTGAAGGCCGCCCGTGCACTCTTTCAACGTTTTGGCTTATTCAAAACCACCATGGAAGATATAGCCAAAGCTGCCGGTAAGGGTAAAAGCACACTTTATTATTACTATGCCAGCAAAGACGAAATCTTTGACGCAGTAATACGCGAAGATATGGAGGAAGTTATGATGGTCGTAAATATCGCTGTGGAAAAAGCTACCACAGCTGAGGAAAAGCTCAAGGCATTTACGTCCCATCGCATCAAATTGCTCACACAGAAAGCAGCACTCTATAGCATTGTATTCGGGGAGATTTCTGAAAATCCGAACCTGATAAAAAAATTAAAGAAGAGTTACGAAGCCCGCGAACTGGAAGGATTGAAAGCTATACTTTCGTACGGCATCGAGACAAAAGAATTCAAGAAAATTGAAGACGGTGACCTGGACGACCTTGCCTACGTAATGCTCTGTGCTTTCAGAGGAATTGAAATGGGACTGTTCGAAGACAACCGTATTAAAAAGATAGGCGACCGCCTCGAAATTATTCTTGATCTTTTAGCGAACGGATTTAAAAACTAATATTTTTTTTATCCGTATTTAGACTATAAAACGATTTTAGTCGAACATTGCGTTAAACTAAAAAATCACTGGCGGAACGTTAATGCCAGCATTAAGGTGAAGCCCGGAGTATACTTCATTGCTTGAACTATTGAAGTATATATACCGTGCTTCAAAAAAATAGCAATAGATGCTGTGTTAAGTACTGAATGCAATACCCCATAGTCATTCGGCAACGATGAGCAAAAAAGGAAAGCTATACATGGCTTCTCTGGTGTGCTCACGCATTATAAAAATTAGTATCGACCGTCTTGGAATCAACAGCCGTATACCTTAACCACAGGGCTATGTTGGTATTGATATAATCATACGCTATAGCTATCGCCAGCTTTTCCATGACCTAAGACTGGTTACAGAACTAAAAAAAAATATTTACTGTAAATGACACTTTTTCAGAACAGTCGTGGTTAAGATACGGCACCGGCGAAGAAGTAAAACTTAATCGCATACTGTTCCTTGAAGCG
>CAMLLI010000453.1 GCA_946480685.1 uncultured Flammeovirgaceae bacterium
TTTATATTAACAGCATTCAGAATTTTTACGAATGCTTTTGTAACGCGTTTGTAACGATCATCAAAAGATCCGGCACAACCAACCCAAAAAAGAACTTCGGGTGTTTCACCTTTAGCGGCCATGTCGGCCATTGTGTGTATAGTCATGGTTATAGTTAGTCGTTAGGTGATACTAAAAATTTACTTCTCGTCTTTCGCCCAGTTAAAGCGATCGCTCGGAGAAAATTTCCAGGGCGCAAAATTGGTCTCTATATTTTGAAACACTGAGTTCCACGAAGCAGGTGAACCCGATTCTTCCATGGCAACATAGCGTCTTAATTCTAAAATAATTTCCAGCGGGTTAATCATCACGGGGCACGCTTCAACGCAGGCGTTGCAACTGGTGCATGCATTAATTTCTTCTTTGGTGATATAGTCTCCAAGCAATGTTTTTCCATCCTGTAAACCAGGTCCACCTTTTTCAAGACTCTTTCCAACATCTTCCATGCGATCGCGCGTGTCCATCATGATCTTGCGCGGTGATAATTTTTTACCGGTAATATTCGCAGGGCATTCCGAAGTACAGCGTCCGCACTCTGTGCATGAGTAGGCTGCCAGCAGATTGTTCCAGGTCAAGTCATTTATATCTTTTGCTCCGAAGCGTCCCGGTTCTGCAGGAGGTGCAGCTGCAGCATTCGCATCGGCCAGACCCAGCATCATTTTTACTTCGTTCGTTACCACCGGCATATTTTTCATGTGACCCTTAGCCTCTACGTTGGCGAAGTATGTATTCGGGAAGCCCAGGAAAATGTGGAGGTGCTTGGAGTATGTTACATATATAGCGAAGCCCAGAATACCGATGATGTGAAACCACCAGGCAAATCGTTCAATAAATATAAGTGTACCTTCAGGAAGAGAATCGAAGAGCGGAATCAGAAATGAACTGAAAAATAATTTACCGGTTGCTGCATAGTGTTCATTGGAGCGCTGCAGAACCTGGTCGGTAGCGTTCATGGTTAAGATGGCGATCATCAGTACGATCTCCGTGCATAAAATAATGTTCGCATCAAGTCGCGGCCAGCCCACCAGCTCGCGTGCCCAGAATCTTTTCAGCTTTAAAACATTTCTTCTGAGTAAAAAGAAAACACAGGAGAGTAGCACCGCTACCGCGAGGAATTCAAAAATATTCATGAGCACCGTATAGAAACCTCCCAGATACGGAGCGAAGATTCGGTGTGTACCCGCCAAACCATCAATAATAAATTCGAGCACCTCCAGGTTGATAACGAGGAAGCCTACATAAATCATTAAATGCAAAACGGCAGGGACAGGCCGCTTAAACATTTTTTTCTGACCCAGGGCCACAAGTATCATATTGGATAACCGCTGCTGAGGATTGTCTTTTATTTCTTTGTCTTTACCAAGATTTATATTGGCACGTATACGTGATGCCCGCTTCCAGATAAACCAGCTGGCTGCGCCCAGAGTAATGATAAAAGCAATCTGTTGAATCATACGCGATAATAACTCTATTCTATTAATTCCAATAAATTCGTCTGGAGTTTTGCACCGAATATAAATTTACATACTTTTGTGCCCCTGTCGAACAAAGAGACAGTGGTGATTTCCCGGTGATGTAGCTCAGTTGGTAGAGCAAAGGACTGAAAATCCTTGTGTCGGGGGTTCGATTCCCTCCATCACCACTTTCTTTTTCTAAAGAATAACTCCGTTAGCGAATTTTTTAATCTCATCTTCTCAAGATTTTCCCTCGACAAAAATTTTAAACTAATTATCTGGCAGGATCTGTCTCAGATAAAATCCTTTCGTCTGTATAAAATAAAAAATCCCCTTAAGAAATTCCTAAGGGGATTCAATAAATAGTCTTTATCAGTTTTATCAGGCAGCCTTCTTCACATTTTCAAGGCTTACTTCTTTGCGTCTCGCAATTTGAATAATATTCAATTTGTCCAACACCTTAATAACCACATAAGTAGGATCGATCTCGTGCCAGCGAATGCCACCAAAGTTTGCACGTCCACCGTGTTTGTGGTGGTTGTTGTGATAGCTTTCGCCCATCATCAGAAAATCTACCGGCAGGAAGTTTTTAGATGTATCGCCAACCTCAAAGTTTCTGTAGCCATACTTGTGTGCAAACCAGTTGATGATTGCTCCGTGTATAGGACTCATTAAGAAATGGATTGGTAGCAATAACCATAACCACCATGCTGTTGCAAACTGAGCATAGATGGCGATATATATTGCTGCCCAGAAAATGCGTGACGGCCATGAGCGCGCAAATTTATCGAAGGCTTCCCACTGCGGAACTCCTTCTGTAAAACGCGGGTCAACAACCATTCTGCGATTAGCAATGTCAGAATATATTGTTTTTGTTTTCCACATCATGTTCCAGATGGTCTCATCATACTTTGGTGAGTGTGGATCATTTTCAGTATCAGCAAAAGCATGGTGCATGCGGTGCATAACGCCATAGCCGTATGGACTTAAATAGTTGGAGCCCTGAAAAATCCACGTTAAAACAAAGAATACTTTCTCCGTGAATTTGTTCATCGTGAACGCCTTATGGGAAGCGTACCGGTGCAGAAAAAATGTCTGGAAGAAAAGGGAGAGATACCAGTGCCCAATAAAAAATGCAAAAATGACGATCATGTGAAAATTTGGTTGTAGATAAAACTTATTAATCGAGGCTCTTACAGAGCCTTTTTACTGTAAGACAAGTGACAACCGGATTTGTGACAGAAAAGAAAAAGATTTTTAAAATTTTTTGCTGATGGCAGCGGCGATGTCATTTTTCAGCTCTTGAATGAGCTCGGTGGCGTTACCCAAATGACACGCATTTCGAAAACTCTCCAGGAATTTGGATGTGTCGGGCAGGTCGATCTTAGATGTTTCTTCACTTAATTTTTTCTTCGCGCGAAAAAATAACTGGCGGCAGTGATCTTTTTTCTTGTCGAAGGTTTGCTGAAGCTCTTCGTAATCAAAATCAAAAACTTCTTTCAGCAGATATACAGCGCGCTCCAGCGGTTCCAGTTTTGTATGCAGCACTTTAATGGCAGCATCCATATCCAGGTGAGCAAGATTAGTTTCCTTGAAATGTTTAATCATCTCGGAAACATTGTCGATATACTCTTCCTTTTTCTTGCGCAGCGAATTAAGATGATTCAGACAATTATTGGTAACAGCGCGAATAAGATATGCTTTGGTGTTATCAATTTTTTGTTGATCGATGCTCAGCCATTTTGTGAATGTTTCCTGCACAATATCTTCAGCATCTTCTTTACAACGCACCAGGTTATAGGCGATTGCGTGAAGAAGTGGTTGATATAATGCTATGGTCTGCGCCTGATTCATTCGTGCCTCCGTAAGGGACTGTAAAGATAACACCAAAATCGGGCCATCATATTCCACTCACAGAAAGTATTGTAAAATTAAACAATTGACTACCACACACTTGTTTGCTCTACAAGAAATTATTACATGAGTAAAACCATTATTTCATTATGATTTACCTTTGCAGTACGGTACACAAAATATAACCCACTTTACCCATCTGAATTTATTTCCGGAATCTTTGTTTAGTTACCAATGACGAATACAACACTAACACCAGAAGTACGCAGAAAACCAATTCTTGTCCAGGAGCTGGCATTTTTTGGAGTACATCTTTTACCACTTGGAGCTATATGGACAGGTGCTACGTGGTTCGACTGGACCATGTGCGCATTGCTATATGTATCACGTATGTTTTGGGTTACGGGAGGTTATCATCGTTACTTTGCACACAAATCGTATAAAACATCACGTTGGTTCCAGTTTGTGATTGCGTTTATGGCGCAGACCTCAGCACAAAAAGGAGTGTTGTGGTGGGCTGCACATCACCGTCATCATCATCGCCACAGCGATACACCGGCCGATCCGCACTCTATGAAAATTTATGGATTCTGGTATTCACACATCGGATGGATCGTTGGTCCGGATTTTAAGAAAACAGACTACAAAACCATTGGCGATTACTCGAAGTATCCGGAGCTGATGTGGCTTAATAAACATTACTTGGTGCCTCCAACTATTCTTGCATTAGTAGTGATGGCACTTGGTGGAATTGTAAACGGTGGTAGTATAACTGCCATGTTTACTTCAGCAGGTTTCTCTTCGTTGTTTATCGGTTTCTTTTTGAGCACCGTTATTTTATACCACGGTACATTCTCGATCAACTCGATCATGCACAAGTTTGGAACGCAGCGTTACGAGTCTAATGATGAATCGCGCAATAGTATATGGCTTGCACTTTTAACATTAGGTGAAGGCTGGCATAACAACCACCACTACTATGAAGTATCGGGCAGACAAGGATTTTTCTGGTGGGAGATTGATATAACATACTATATATTAAGAAGTTTCCAGGCGGTAGGGTTGATATCAGATCTTAAAGGAGTACCACATCATATCAAGCACTCGAAGAACAAACAACATGCTATGGAGCTTCGAAAAGAATTTGAAGCGATGAAAAAATCTGCATGATTTAAAGAATCATTTGGAAATTTGTTATTCCGCTTTAAATTTGCACTCCCTTTACGGAACAAAGGGCCAGATAAGCGGGAGTAGCTCAGTTGGTAGAGCACGACCTTGCCAAGGTCGGGGTCGCGAGTTCGAGCCTCGTTTCCCGCTCTTAATCTCCCAAACAGGAGAGATTAACAGAACAAGAAAGTGTGAGAACCCTCACACTTTTTTATTTACACCAAGCTCCGCTGATGAATAGTTAGAGGG
>CAMLLI010000454.1 GCA_946480685.1 uncultured Flammeovirgaceae bacterium
GTCCAGATACCATTGCAATGGAACATAGTATATTCCTTTCACTATATATATATTAAAATTTTACTTCAAACAACAGTATAAACCTCCAATCACAATTAAAATCCGGCTATACTCTTTAACGGTTAACGAATAACGAATAACGATTAACGGACGAAGGCAATGAGTGTTCAAACTCCAGTCTCCCTTAACTTCTGTTTCAGCTATATTTTATAACCTGCGCGCAACATTCTTTTCACATTTTAACGGTAGTTTAGCAACCGGACTATAATTTTTCCGAACTAAACCCCTATGTACATGAAACGTCATTACCCGTTATGGTTTTTACTCATGGCATTCCTGGCAGGAGCCCACTCGGCTTCGGCACAAGTGCATCTTAATCTTATCAATTCCCCGTATCAGCAGCAGTTTGATTCGCTGGCGAGCAGCGGCACTACCAATGATATCGCTACGTTGCCGGCCGGCTGGACGTTCAGTGAGGCGGGTACCAATGCAAACACAACGTATGCTGCCGGCACAGGCTCATCAAACGCGGGTAACACCTATAGCTTCGGGCTTACGGCTGATGACCGCGCACTCGGAGGTGTACTCTCCGGTTCGCTTAACCCAACGGTGGGTGCAGGCTTCATCAATCACACCGGCAGTACCATCACGGCTTTGCAGATCCAATATCGCGGGGAACAATGGCGCCTCGGTGCTACAGGCCGTGCTGCGGACCGACTTGATTTTCAATATAGCACGGATGCTACATCTCTAATCTCAGGTACATGGACAGATACAGATGCGCTCGATTTCAGCAGCCCGGTTACAACGGGTGCTGTAGGCGCACTGAATGGTAATGATACGCTTAACAATACCGTTATTACATTTACCATCGATGGTTTATCTATTGATGACGGTGAAACATTTTACCTGCGCTGGCTCGACTTCAATGTAGCCAGTTCGGATGATGGTTTGGCCATTGATGATTTTATACTTACGCCTGTCGGTGTACCCTCAAACCAACCATCTATCCAGGTAATGCCGGCTTCGCTGAGTTTTGGCGATGTTACGGTAAACGAGACAAAGCAACTTCGTTACCAGGTAATCGGTGCGAACCTGCAGGACTCCATCTCCATCTTTACCTTTAACAACGCGTATACTATATCTGCAGACAGCTTACATTTTGCTGCGTCTGCTGTGCTGCCTGCTGCAGGTGGTTTTGTGTATGTGCAGTTTGCGCCAATAGCACCGGGCATCTCACAGGATTCGTTATTGCACATCAGCGGCACTACGTCAAAAGTACTGCACGTGAATGGTAACGGTTTTGATTTTGTAAGCAGTGTTATACCGATCGCTGAAGCTCGCGCCAAAGCTATCGGGCAAAAAGTTACGGTAGCCGGACGCATTACGGTAGCGAATGAACTTGGCAACCCGGCCTATATACAGGACGCAACGGGAGGTATACCGGTTTTCGACTATGCTTTTGCCGGCAGCGTTTCCATTGGCGATTCCGTTATTGTTACAGGTCCTATCGGTGTGTTTAATGACCAGGTACAGATCAGCGGAAGCGGTATAGATTTTATACAACCGGATTCTTCTAAACGATATATAGCACCTGCACCCATTACTATAAGTGAACTGGCCGCGTATGAAGGTCAACTGGTTACCGTGCAGAATGTAGAGCTGGTTAACAAAGCTTTTGTATTTTATCCGCAAAGTACCGACCGCATCACTGCTGATGGTATACAGGCAGACCTGCGTATCGATGGCGATACCGATATACCGGGACTCACCAAGCCACAAGGTACCGTATCTGTCACCGGTGCTGTAGGACGGTTCCGCGCCAATGCACAGTTGTTGCCGCGCTTTAGTGCAGATATACCAGGAGCATCTGTACCATCCCCTGCTTCGGATAGTATACCAAAAAGTAAAACGCTCGATGTCGTTACCTGGAACCTGGAGTTCTTTGGAGCGCGGAGCGAAGACTATGGCAATGAAGAATATGGTCCGGAAGATGAAGCGCAGCAACTCGTAAATGTAAAGGATGTACTCGATTCATTACAGGCTGATGTCGTTGCTGTTGAGGAAGTATCCGATGATTCGTTGTTTACAGTGTTGATCTCGCAATTGGGTAAATATAGGGCTACCTGCTCCGATCGATATTCGTATTCGTTCGATGGACCGAGCAATGAATTTCCTCCGCAGAAAGTATGCTTTATCTATGACACTACTACGGTGCATGTACTATCAGCGCGCCCGATGTTTGAAGCACTCTATGACGAGGCACGCACTACGAATCCAAGTGTATTGCCGGATTATCCCGGGGGAAGTCCTTCGAGCTTCTACTCCAGCGGGCGACTTCCTTACCTCTTGACTGCCAATGTTACCATTGAAGGCGTAACCGAACGTATATCCTTTATAGGTATACATGCCAAATCAGGTGCTACCGCAGGTGACAGAAGTCGCAGGGAATATGATGGAGCCGTGTTGAAAGATTCGCTGGATGCACACTTTGCCAACGAACAGGTAATTATACTGGGCGATCTGAATGACGATCTCGATCAGTCGATCGTTACCGGAATGGAAAGTCCATATATAGCTTTCATCCAGGATTCGTTGAACTATACCGGCATCACGAAAAACCTGAGCGATGCAGGTGCACGTTCAACCATCAGCTTCCAGGATGTGATCGACCACCAGATCATTACCAATGATCTTGTACAGGAAGTGATCGGAGGCTCCGAGCAGATCATAACACCGTTCCGTTTTATTACGAATTATGCAGCCACTACATCAGATCACCTGCCGGTAATTGTGCGCTTCCAGTTGCAGCCAACGCGCATTAATTTTGTGGCTAGCGGTATAACATTGCCGGAAGACAGTGCTTCTTACAGCGTTTATTTGCAGGCTGATAAACAATCGTCATCCGCGAAACATATTGCTATAGCATTGCAGGGCGATGCTACCTACGGACAGGATTTTATAACAGAGCCGGCTGCTGTTGATAATAAAATTACCCTGACACTTGCCGATACGTTACTGACATCTTTCCGGATCATTATACTGAACGATGTTGCAGATGAACTATTGGAAACAACAACTTTCAACGTACTGGAGGAAAACGGTGTAGCAGGAGGAACGCAACCAACCTTTACACTTGCTATTGAAGACAACGATGTTCCGACCATTGCGTTTACCGAGATATTTGCCAGTGCAAAAGAAGGAAGTGGTATATATAGTCTGAAATTGAAATTGAATACGGCCGTTGCTTCCGAGCAGGTTGTAACCGTTCAGGTAACACATGGCCCCGGTATAGTATATGGCGAAGACTATAGCACCGAACCAGCTGTAGCGAATCGCACCATACAATTAACGGTGCCTGCCGGCAGCACCGAAGCTTCAATTAACATAGATCCGATAGCCGATGGCAAAAAAGAATTTCCATTCGAGTTTGTGTCTTTCTATCTAGACAAAACAACGGAAGGGCTGGTGCTTTCCAATCCGCGTATAGCAGTCTTTACCATCCTTGACGTAAAGAAGAGACAACCGGTTGTTATAGCATCACCAAACCCGACCAACGGCATCGTGCGACTCGTATGCAAAGAGCTTGAAGCCCATGAAATAATCCAGGCTGAAGCACGCAACAGCTACGGAGAGTTAATCTATACCGGCAACGGCACCCTCGAAGAACTGAATACAGTCCTTACAAACCGTGTGCAATCGGGGAGAAGAGGATTTTATACCATCAAGCTAATTATTGATGGAGAACCGATTGTGGTGCGCCTGTTGAAGATATAGCGGTTAGCCGTTATCTGTTAAACGTTATCCGTTATCCGTAGGTGCGACCTGCGGGTAACGATTTTTCGTTTATAGCTATATTTCTCTGTGAAACTTCGTGTCTCCTCCGAGTCCTTTGTGCCTCTGGATTTTACTCTACCTATATATAGCACAAACCGCGGCCCCACTGTTCCGTATAACGATCCCGTTATTTCACAAACACATCCGCCGGCAACAGAAACATCTCCGCCAGCAACTCATACGACCGCAGTCGATCTTCAAATGTATCCGCAAAAGTAGCCACCACCACTTCATCCACATCAAACGTACGCGCCAGTTGTTTGATCTTTTCTTTTACAACGTCAGGGGTACCCGTAATGGTACGAAGACGGTTATACGTCACGCGGGCAAGCTCTTCGCGCGAGTAAGCGTATCCTTTGATAGCTTCATACGAAGGCGCTTCATCGATCTTTCCTTTTTCAATGCTGAGCAGGCGATAGTCCATCACAGCCTGCATCTGTGCAGCCTTCTCTTCCGTCTCACCACAAAATACAAATACACCTACACTGGCCTGTGGTGTTTGCCATTGCTCCGAAGGTTTAAACTGTTGCCTGTATGCCCGTATAGCTTCCGGGCCACCCATAGGGTTTATAAACTGTGCGAATGAAAGCGCCATGCCGAAGTGCGCTGCTATATAGGCACTCTCGCCACTGCTCGTCAGCATCCACAAATCCGGTTGCGTGTCGATGCTTGGTATAGCTTTTACTTTTTCGTGAATCGTACCGGCTGTGCGATCATCCTTCAAAAAAGCTTTCAGGTCGATGATCTGCTGAATATAGTCTTGCGGACTAAACGTATTGGAAGGATTAAGCAGCGATGCCGTAACCCGGTCACCACCGGGGGCACGTCCTATACCGAGATCAATACGTCCGGGATATAGTCCTTCCAGCAGGCGAAAATTCTCGGCTACCTTTAATGTACTATGGTTGGGCAGCATGATACCACC
>CAMLLI010000455.1 GCA_946480685.1 uncultured Flammeovirgaceae bacterium
CGTCTTGTGCATGTATAATGTAAACCTGGCCACCCAAAACAATAGCCCCGCTATTGGCTCCGTTCCAGACTCGGATCGCTCCATTCTCATAAATATAGACATGCTTCCTGTCACTGAAATATACCGTAATGCCGACCGTTTTAACATTATATACTTCCTCTATATCCTGCCGATCCTTGGCAGGCACGAGTGGAAGCAGGGAGCGATAGTGATATTCTCCAGCATTGTCCTTTTGCAGATAGCCCATATCGGAAATAGATCCTATATATACATGTCCGCTGTTATCGGCCTCTACTGCTACCGGATAGCCTGGCATGTCGTCAACAAGCTTCCATTCGAGCCCGTCATATACCAGCAAACCATCGGTATTGGCAACGTATACTATACCTTGCTTATCTTCTGTGATATCCCAATTTTGTGAAGAGCCTTTATAATCTTCAACCGGATACTCCTGAATAAAGAGTTGCTGTCCTGTGACCGGCAGATATACTGCGCACAGACAAAAAATAATCCATAGTTGAACACGTATGTTCATATATACTGTTACAATCGATTAGATACGCCCTTACTATTGTATAAAGACTAAAACACTCCGCATTGGTTTATAGCTGGTAACATTTACAAACAGAAACTATCTGACTTCCTTTGCGAATCAATTATCACAAGTATACCGTAACCGTAAATCTGAGAATCACTCCAATGCCCGAAATCAAATCCAGGTAAAGAATGCCGGCATCCCAGAGGTGTGTTGTTGCACGTAACGAAGCGAATAATTCAAAAAGACAGTAGAAATTTCTGCATATAATACATTTCGTGTTTCCCGCTGTTAGGATTAATCCTGTAGAACGCGCTTGCCGATAATCACCCGGAATGGCTATCGTATTGCGTTTACCGAAAAATCAAATTTAACATAAATACCCCGCGTATTGACGAACTACCAATTATAAAATTACGGCAACTCGATAAGTGGTATACTATTTTAAATAGTGTAATATTACAGATGGTATAGAACCTGCAAGAGTGGAAATAAATGCCTGTGCTATACGCTTACGGATTGTTAAGACAAGTAATCTCTATGAAAATCTGCGTGGCCCAAACCAAGCCTGTTACTGGTGATATTGAACAGAACATCTTTCATCATAAAGAATTCATTAACCGCGCCACCGCGCTGGGTGCTGATAGTATCATCTTCCCGGAGTTGTCGCTAACCGGTTACGAACCAACGCTGGCGAAGGCGCTTGCCGTGGATTTGTATGATAACCGGCTTGATGACTTCCAAGCCATGAGCAACGCTCAGAAAATTACCATCGGCGTGGGCATACCGGTGCGAACGGAAAATGGCATTACCATCAGCATGATTATTTTCCAGCCACACCGCGAGCGCTTGGTATATTCTAAGAAGTATATACACGCGGATGAAGAGGAGCTTTTCATTCCCGGACAAAATTTCCCAACACTTGCTGTAGCGAACCAAACCCTTGCAATCGCTATCTGTTACGAGCTTTCGGTAGAGGCACATGCTGAAGAAGCATTTACGAACGGAGCGACTGTATATATAGCCAGTGTAGCAAAGTTTACAAATGGCGTTGACAAAGCAACGCAACGGCTATCCGAAATCGCAGGAACAAAGAATGCATGGGTGTTAATGTCCAACGCGATCGGCGCGGCTGACGGAGGCATGTGTGCCGGTAAAACGACTGCGTGGAATGCGAACGGCACACCGATCGCGCAACTGAACGATTCGCAGGAAGGTATACTGATACTCGATACCGACACCGGAAGCTGCACCGTGCAGATGCTATAGCATCGATGAAATCACGACTTCAGCAACGCAGGTATATCAAGCGGAAGATTACGCAGCCGCTTTCCTGTGGCAGCATATAGTGCATTGGCAAGCGCAGGTGCTATGGGCGGTACACCCGGTTCACCGGCACCACCCATACGTTCGTTGCCGGGTACTATATATACTTCCACCACCGGTATTTCCGGCAGACGCACCATTCGATAGTCATGAAAGTTACTTTGCTTTACCACGCCTTTCTCAAATGTAATCTCGCCATAGAGCGCGGCCGTAAGCCCGTATACAATTCCACTTTCCATTTGGGCACGGACTCCATCAGGATTCACCGCCAGTCCGCAATCAATAGCGCAGACAACTTTATGGATATATAGTTTTTGACTGGCGATTGAAATTTCCACGGCCTGTGCTACATAACTTCCCATAGCAGCATGTACGGCTATACCGCGATACCGGCCAGCAGGCAAGGGCATATGCCACATCATTTTTTCAGCTGCGAGATTGAGTGCTGCCAAATGCCGCGGGTGATTTTGCAAAAGTATACGCCTGTAGGCAACAGTATCTTTACCGGCCTTTACTGCGAGCTCATCGATCAGTGTCTCCATCACAAAACAGGTGTGCGTATTTCCCACCGAGCGCCATGCTAACACCGGAACATCACAAGTTGTTGTGTGCAACTCAAGGCTGTGATCATTCGTGTTGCTGATATAGGGCGATCCGTTTACTCCGTCTACAGAGCTATAGTCTATACCATTGGCAACTATATCTTTTTCCAGCACGGTATTTACAAACAGCGATTGGCCCACAATGCGATGCAGCCATGCCGAAGGTAAACCGTCTTGCGCTATACCAACCTGTACCCGATGCAAATATACCGGGCGATAGCCGCCACCTTTTATATCGTCTTCGCGTGACCAGATCAACTTGATGAAGCGGCCGGTGGCTTTCGCAATGTGTACAGCTTCCAATACCCAGTCATTTCCAAATGAACCGCGTCTTCCGAAACTTCCTCCGATATAGGGTGTATTAAAAATTACCTGGTCAGGCGATGAGCCTAAAAATGCTGCTACCTCCTGCTGATGAAGCAACGGTGACTGTGTACCGGTCCATATTTCACAGCGATCAGCACCGATCTTTACGGTGCAGTTCAAAGGTTCCATCGGCGTGTGTGCCAGGTATGGAAAGGTATATTCTGCCTCAAGTATACTACCCGCTGTTTTCAATGCCTCGGTTACATTTCCCTTCTGCTGCACAACACGTCCGGGGGTTTGGGACAGCGACCGGTATTCATCCCGTTGTGTACTGCTCGTTACCGGATTGCTTTTGTTAAAGTCCCATTCAATCTGCAGCGCATCACGTCCCTGGCTGGCTGCCCAGAAGTTAGTCGCTATAACAGCAACGCCTTGCGGAATCTGTATAACATCGTATACCCCGTGCACAGCTTTGGCTTTACTGGCATCAAACGATTTTACAACGGCATTAAAAACAGGCGGGTGCGCTACCACAGCTGTAAGCAGATCCGGGAACTGTATATCTATTCCATAGCGTGCTTGTCCGTTTACCTTTTCAGGATTGTCCAGACGCTTTTGAGATTTACCTATATATTTCCATTTCGAAGCATCGCGTAGTGCTACGGTGGGTACGGGCAATGTTGCTGCATCTGTGGCTACTTCTCCGTAGCTGATACGTTTATCGCCTGCTATAACAAAACCATTTTCGGTGTGACACGATGCTGCCTTCACTTGCAATCTCCGCGAAGCTGCTTCGATCAGCATTTCACGGGCTGTTGCCCCGGCGAGGCGACAACGATCAAATTCCGATTTCGTGGAGTCGGAACCTCCGGTAGATTGAACAAATATCGACTCACGAAAATCATCTCCCCTGCCGGAGGGACGATGCATTACTTTTATCTTTTTCCAGTCGCAATCCAGTTCTTCAGCGATCAGCATCGGCAGAGTCGTCCATATACCTTGGCCCATCTCTACTTTAGACAAGATGATATATATACTGTTGTCTTCGCCGATTTTCAGAAAAGCATTCAACGAAGCCTGCGTTATTCCATGCGCCAAAGGTTTTGTAGTAACAGCTCGCACTGAAAAAGAGAGGAGCAATCCGCCTGCAGCCAGGCTACCAGACCTTAAGAAATCTCTGCGCGATATTACCGAAGGTTTTTTCATTTGCTTATAGGGTTGGAAGTGCAGCCTGACAAATGAACTGTTTTTACCCGATACCATTCGTTAAAAATTCGTTAAATCATAGCATCGCATTCCTGTAACGTTCATCGCGAAGGGATGTCAGGTATATTTTTGTGGCAACATTGTAACGCCGTATCATGTTGCTTCCAAATCTTTCGCATACGGCATCTGTCAGATACAAAGAATCCGATATATTTAAGCAATTATCCTGACCTGCATCGAATCATGAAACACCGTATCACGCTATCCTTATCCATACTTTGTCTTTTTATACTTTCGTGTTGCAAACCGAAAACAGATCATGCAGATCAAACCATTACTGTGCCTCCGGATAGTGCCATTACTGAGGTGGGCAGTAACGTACCATCTTCGGTTAATGTGAAAATCGGATATGAAGGTGCTGCCAATGACAGCATTCGCATCGCCATGGAAACTTTCCAGCCACTGCTTGATATTTATACTCTGGCCAAACGAGCGATTTATACCCGTGACAGCCTTGAGATGATTCGTGACACGCAAGAGCTTGATCTGCAGGATAGCCTGGTCTTTGCACCTTTTGAAATGAAAGCGTACGAAGCTATTGTTACCTATAAAAAATTGATGCAGGCAGGAACGATAACGCATGAAGCATGTCCCAAACTTATACAGCTTAATCGCGTAACCCGTGCAGACGATTCGTCCTTTCATGTTCTTCCCGCTGCGGGTGCATCACAATTGCTCGCGGATGGTAACTTTTTCTTTCTGGGCGGAAGACCGTTTAT
>CAMLLI010000456.1 GCA_946480685.1 uncultured Flammeovirgaceae bacterium
ATGGCAACAAAGAGAAGGAGCAATAAGAACCGTAAAAAGTTATGACCCGGGCGAACTGGTAAGTTATATGCGGACTAAGGATTTTACTATTGCCGTGCCTCATCCCATTCACTTGAACTACGACTATTATGCCGTTGAAAAACCAGTCGTGATCTTCGAATTTACTCCTATACTAAAAACGGCAAAAGCCATTGGACTTCCAACAACAGGAATGTATCCAGCGCCCAAAACAATCTATACTTTTGACATTCCGTTACACTATTTATTGCTTGTAAGTTCGCTGTTCACGGTATTACGAAAAAATTATTCAACACTAAACTATACACTCTGTTTTTTGCCCGCACTTTTGTTTAGTGCTATTATCGTAGTCATCATCTAAGCACAGTTGCCGTCACGGATCAGAACGTTCACGATCTTTGGCTTCAAGCATTTTCCTGATTTGCAATATTTCCTTCCGAAGCTCTTCAATCTGCGCACTTCCTGAAATTTCTCCCTGCTTGTCTTCCGCATCGCGTCCTATAAAGAATGTAGCGATCGTAGCGGTGATATAGCCGAAGACAGCAAACGCAAACAATGACAGTACTATACAAAGCAGGCGGCCTTCTGTTGTTTGGGGCCAGTACTCGGAACCCAGTGTAGTCATAATCATGGTTGTCCACCACAACGCAGTGCCATAATCAGTGAGACCATGAGGATTGTCTTTTTCAAATGCATACATACCGGCAGCACCGGCAAAAATTACAATGAGCGTCAACAGTAGTACATAGCCGAACGCTCTGCGCTTCATTGTAGCAGAGAGAGCTTTAATACCGCGATTCAAACTTCCCAGTACTTTTACCAGTCGCAGGCTTCGTGAAAAACGTATCAGCTTGATAAACCGGAACACGCGCAGTACACGAAATGCCGGCACCGCCAGTGATATGATATTAAGTATATTTTTTTTGAGGAAGTCAATCTTGCCCGGAGCAAGTATATACTTGATCACAAAATCAACAATAAAAATAATCCAGATAACGGTGCTTAGTGTATCGAGAAGCGGATTGGACTGATAGACTAACTCAATGATGAGGAACAGCAACCAGAGAAACCCAAGTACAACTAACGGACCTTCGAATAACTGCTCGATCCGTTTCAATAATTGTCTTCGCGCTGTGTTAACATTGCTCACGTTGTGAATTTTTAAAAATCATGCCCGGCTTCATCAAAGACAGTCTATATATAGTAACGACCGTAAATCTATAGATTGGCACTTCTGGCACAATCCTTTAGAGGAGTTACCGATTACTGATTCTGATTGGATGAAAAGAGTGGACACGTATCAGCCGATTGAAAATTATGGAGTCATCGGTGATCTTAACACAATAGCCCTGGTCGGGCTCAATGGTTCTATCGATTTCATGTGCTTTCCTGATTTTGATTCGCCCACCATCTTTGCTGCACTTCTCGACAAATCCAAAGGTGGCTTCTTCAGGATAGCACCGCAGACAACAACGTCTGTAAAACCCAAGCAACTGTATTTACCGGACACCAACGTTTTACTTACGCGATTTCTGAGTAAAGAAGGTATAGCAGAGATCACTGACTTTATGCCGGTGGAAGCTATATCAACCGGAAAAGAACTTATTAGAACAGCAACTTGTGTCCACGGACAGATTTCATTGATGATGGAGTGCTTTCCACGGCTTGACTATGCGCGCACGGGCTATACTATTGAACGCGTAAATGACCACGAAGTTATTTTTATAGATGAACATGAGACCGCTATACTTCGCTTCCGGTCTACTATACCGCTGCAGATCAACGATGGCGATGTGTTTGCAGAATTCTCGTTAGGCACTGGCGACAAAGTTACCTTTATGCTTGAGTATGCTGCGTCTAAAGACGGAAAGGACATCGATCTCAGTAAATTCGCAGAAGATAGTCTCTATGCTACCATTAATTTCTGGAAAGACTGGTCCAGCAGAAGTCTGTATAAAGGACGATGGATGGAAGTTGTGAACCGGTCTGCACTGGTTCTGAAACTGATGACTTCACAACGCTATGGCTCTATTGTGGCATCGCCTACGTTCGGACTGCCTGAAGAAGTTGGCGGTATTCGCAATTGGGACTATCGCTATACATGGATCCGCGATGCCTCGTTCACCATATATACCTTGCTGAAACTCGGATATAAAAAAGAAGCGCGCGAATTTATGGGCTGGGTTGAAAAACGTTGTAATGATATTGGTGATGCCGGAAGTCTGCGACTGATGTATGGCATTGATGGAAGAAAAGACTTATTCGAAGTAGAGCTCCATAACCTGGAAGGGTATAAAAAATCATCGCCGGTTCGTATTGGCAATGGCGCATACGACCAAGTGCAACTGGACATCTATGGGGAGTTACTCGATGCAGTATACCTATATGATAAACATGGTGAATCGATCTCATACGATTTCTGGCTCAACATAACACAGCAGGTAAACTGGGTATGCGAACATTGGCAAACGCCCGATCAAGGTATATGGGAAGTGCGCGGTGGTAAAAAAGAATTTCTCTATTCACGCTTACTCTGTTGGGTTGCACTGGATCGTGCTATAAAAATTGCAGAGTCTCATTCCTATCCATATCCGCCGGAGTGGCGGCAGGAGCGTGATAAGATATTTATATCCATCCACAATGACTTCTGGAATAAAGATCTCCAGGCGTTTGTACAGTATAAAGGAGCCGACACGGTAGACGCTGCTACATTGCTGATGCCGATTGTTCGGTTTATAGGACCGAAGGATCCAAAGTGGCTCTCGACATTAAAGCGAATTGAGGACGAACTTGTTTCCGACTCGCTGGTATACCGCTATCGCAACAATGAAAAACTGGATGGTTTGAAAGGTGGTGAAGGTACATTTTCAATGTGCACCTTCTGGTATGTAGAGTGTCTCTCGAAAGCAGGACAACTCAATAAAGCCCGTTTGTTCTTTGAGAAAATGTTAGGCTACGCCAATCATCTTGGACTATATGCCGAGATGCTGGGGATGCAGGGAGAACACCTCGGCAATTTTCCGCAGGCCTTTACACATTTAGGACTTATCAGCGCGGCCCTGGCCCTCGATCGTCAGTTTGACGATCAACGAAATAGAGATATAGTGATGGATGATGGATTGTAATATATACTATGTACTCCCCTGCTTCAGTAAACTTTCAACCGGTTTGAAGAGCGGTTTCGGGAGATCATACGGATCAGCCCAGCGCCATTCCAGGCATTTGTCTTTTTCGAGGATCTCAGGCGTTCCGGCTACCCATTCACCTTTGTAGAACAGCGTAATATAGCTGGTATTGTTTTCTTCAAAGTGATCGAAGGTGAATCCTGCCGGTGAGAGTATATTTACTTTGAGACCGGTTTCTTCCTGTAGTTCTCTTCGGGCGGTTGTTTCAGGTGACTCTCCTTCTTCCAGGTGTCCTCCCGGAAACGACCATGTATTGGCACCATGACTTCCCACGCGTTGTCCAATCAATACGTTACCTGATCTGTATATAATTACGCCTACACCGATCTTAACTTTCATTTTCAGATTTCCTTTCTTTTCACCCCGCAATAATACTCCGATCCTGCTGAATTTGATTACGCGGTCTAAAGTTATATTCCACAACTCAAAATCGTGAACGCCCAAATGTGGAGTAATTACATTCAGTATCTCGATTCGACTATAAGCTTGGGAATTCGTGTCCTCGTATATAAAATTTATAGAATCACCCGGGAGGAATTCATTAACAATTTGGATAACCAGATCAATCTTTACTTCCTTGCCTGTTCCAAAGTGAATCCAATCGTTGTCCCATGTAACAACAGAACTTAAGTGCGATGCAGCAGTATATAATTGACGTGAGTCCAATGTAACATGCTAATTTAATTGTTTTACCAAAGGCTGTTTCTTCCAGTATGTAAGGCTTCGCCAGAGCCATTCAACCGGTCCGTACAAAAAGAACCGCATCCATATATTGCAGAATATAATTTGAAACACCCAAATGATGAGCACGACATTATATACTTCGTATCGTTGCAGTTTTCCATACAAGCCAAAAGCAAAGCCGCTGAAAAGTAACCCACAGATAAGGGACTGTGAGAGATAGTTTGTCAACGCCATTTGTCCCACAGGCTGCAGCATTCGGAAGAACCAGTTAAACACTCCGGATTTATAGAGCAGCATAATAGTACCCAGCAGTCCCAACGACCGGGCTACACGGTCGAGCTGGTAAAATTGCCACGGCACATGCTTGACATATTCATAGAAATTAAAGTTATAGTCAATCAGCGCATGCACCCGCAAATACGCCAGCGGAATTCCAACAGCCCAGCCGAGAACAGCCATCCACGCATATATACTCACCGAAGCTTTGCCGGTAAGAACACCGTTTTTGTAAAACGCCATCCCCAGGAAAAAGAAGATTAGTATATCCCAACCGTACAGGAATACAAAGCGGGCGAGATGATCGATATAGTCGTTGGTGCGATATTCATATACCCTTGCGTAACTTCCGAGTACTTCACGTTTGGCTTCTTCAACACGTTTCTGTTTACCTTCCGGTGTTGTTCTCTTTTTAAACGCTGTCATTTTTTCCAGCTCGGCTTTCTGGTCTTCTGTTAATTTTGTTTTGGTAGTGTCGATCGCGGCCACTGCCTCGCCCTTCGCGATTACACTTTTACGTTGATAGAAGTCGCGGTTCTCACGGGCAAGCATCAACGCGAGACAAACCGATGCTGCTATAATAAGCGT
>CAMLLI010000457.1 GCA_946480685.1 uncultured Flammeovirgaceae bacterium
TCGCATGCAGCTCCAACGGTATCTGCCTGGACAAAAGAAATCCGTCAGCGATGGGAGTCTATCAAAAACGATCTCGGTGACATTGAGATCTTCGGTGAGAACCTCTACGCTATACATTCGATCGAATATCGAAGACTGGAACATCATTACTATGTTTTCGCAGTTCGTATGTACGATATGTGGTTGAGCTGGGAAGAAGTAAAATTCTATGCAGCCATGTTCGATTTTCCAACCGTGCCTGAGTTAAAGATTGTAGAGCCGGTAAATGAAGCAGCGTTCCGCGAAGATATACTTGCGCTTACATGTCAAAGCAGTGTACTGGATTCGCACGATATACAGAGCGGAGAAGCCTGTACATGCGAGGGCATTGTGAGCAGGAATACAGAAGAATATGCTGTGAACGATTTCATGCATCATGTTTTCAAATATGTTCGCAAGGGACATGTTAAAACAGACGAGCATTGGACACGTCACTGGCGAAGAGCAAAGTTGCTGTGGGAATACCCGCAGGTATAATTTTAAACTATACAAATATGAATTGGTCATTATCAATAAATAAAGATTGGGAACACCTGGAGAAGCAATTCGATTGGGTTGCCGACATGCGAAATGTACCGCAGGATTCTCATCATCACGCAGAAGGTGATGTAGCTATACATACGCAAATGGTGTTAAGGGCATTAACGGAGGCACCTTCTTTTCAAACGTTGAAACAGGAAGAGCAGGAAATACTTTGGACAGCAGCATTACTCCACGATGTTGAAAAACGTTCGACAACTGTGATGGAAGACAACGGGCGCATTACCGCGCATGGTCATGCACGCAAAGGAGAGTTTACAACGCGAAGGCTACTCTACGAGTTGGACATACCATTTCAGCAACGCGAGCATATCGCAAGCCTTGTGCGTTATCACGGACTGCCGCTTTGGTTGCTGGAAAAAACAAATCCGGTTAAAGTCTTACTGGAGGCATCGTTGCGTACGGATATGAAATTACTGTCAGCGCTGGCGCGTGCAGATGTATTGGGAAGAATTTATCACGATCAACAGGAGTTACTGGACCGCATCGACTTCTTTGATGCATATTGTGAGGAGCAAGCGTGTTGGTATTCGCGAAAATCTTTTGCTACACCATTGGCGCAATTTACGTACTTCTACAAAGAAGACGCGCACCCGGACTATATTCCATTTGACGATCTGAAAACAAAAGTTGTCATGCTCTCTGGTCTCCCCGGTATGGGCAAGGACCGGTATATAAAAAAGCACTACAGCAATTGGCCTATGGTAAGCCTTGATGCGATTCGAAGAGAATACAAGCTCAAACCTGATGACACTTCTGCCACCGGTTGGGCTGTACAACTCGCAAAAGAGCGGGCTAAAGAATTTCTTCGGAAGCAACAACCTTTCGTATGGAACGCAACCAATATTACCAGGCAAATGCGATCCCAGTGGATCGATTTGTTTGTAACCTACAAAGCACACGTAAAGCTTGTATATATTGAAGTCCCATTCAAGGCATGGCTATCACAAAATAGTAATCGCGAACATGCGGTTCCACAAGCTGCTATATTTCGCATGCTTCCTAAACTGGAGGTGCCCTGTATATTTGAAGCGCATGATGTGGAGTATTGTGTTACGGATCATTGATTAGTAATATATACACCAAAAAGAAAAGGCTTCCTGTGGTTAAGGGAAGCCTTTTTGTTGATTCACACACAACGAACATCCGGAATGGATCATATACGGTCATCGAAAACATCTAGCTGACAACAACGGTGTACTATGGGTGATGCATGAGGCTCGAACTCATAAACACAAGATCCACATTCTTGCCGCGTAGCCAGTTTGCGTTACACCACCATATTAAAAAGTCGGAGAGGGATGAATCGAACATCCAAGGTCTATGACACCGCTTTTACAGAGCGGCCCGCTTCCACTTACGGTCTACTCTCCGATACTATATTTCGAACACGCCATTAGTTATAACACTTCCTCTGAAAATGTAGGGTAACCTGGATTCGAACCAGGGACCTCATGCTTCCAATGCATGCGAGGATGACCAGACTCCTCCATTACCCTATATCACTCTATTCAATAAAAAAGCCTCCGTATTCGGGAGGCTTCTATGATTCTTTATGTATATGATACACTATTAATCAATCAGACTTATATAGTCTGTCCTCCCTCCCGAGATTACTCCGGGATAATTCGGGCGATATGCGCTATATATAAGTACCTGATTCATGATGCAAATATACGTTTAGATTTAACTTTTGTTACCTGTTAAGTACCATTTATATACTATATTTTAAAATATAAAAAAATTGTGGCGCGGAGGGCTTTAACCTCGATCTTTTCGTTGCGATATATATATACCACAAACAAAACGCATTTGTCTGCGACTATGCTATCACGCCACCGGCCTTGCAGCACACGATTCGGAGAGATATACTCTCCTCTCTGACCTGCACACCCTTTGTGAAGATTCCTGGTAACGCTCCAGATCCTTAGCTTCTTCAGAACCACGCTTCTACTTAGTTAGCTTAATCTCCATTGTCCGGTCACACGGCATTGATCCGTGTTCTTCCCGTTAAAATGGGAAGCATCACCTTAAAATATACTGTCGAGGTGGTAGGAGTTGAACCTACGTGCAACCAACTACGGTTTCGACACGGTATAAGCGTGAGCCGATACACCTCGTTAATATCTTACAAAAACTAATAACTCACCCGGCCTGGAATTGAACCTGCCCCGATAAAGTATATATATACCTTATCCGCCTCCCTGGAACATGCGGGTGTTGATTACGCAATCCGGCAGATCATTTACACGCATGTGCAAACTTTTGAGATATATACCTCAACTGCCGGATATCTGAGGACATAGATGGGCACGATCCACCGACCCAGGCGTTAACAGCGCCTTGCTCTACCAACTGAGCTATATGTCCGTAAAAAACTAAAGACAAACAAAAAACCCCAGGATATTCATTTCCCGGGGTTTCTGTTGATTTATGTATCTATGAATAGTACTATATATAGTCAACCGTCCCCGGAAAAATCCAATAATGCTTCGGCATGCGTATGCTCGAAGTATTCAGATTTGCTATGTTAATTCCGGGTTTCATTTTACTTATTCTCTATTGTGATGCAAATATATAACTACTTTTAACATGCTATGACATAAACAACAATATTTTTTTATTTAAAAAGTTTTGAATAAAAAAATCATAGCCTGATTCTTAACAAACGGCAAAACGCTTAAATAGTTATATTTTGTTTTTCAGCCCACGTCAACCCACCGGGCAACTCCATCGTATTAAATTCCAAATGGATAACACGTCTGTGTTTCTGGCTCGTTGCTTTCGAAGACGCATGTAGCAACAGCGGCTTCATGATCTGAATACCGCACGCATCTACGTCACATATATAGGGTATACTATTCTGCGCGATCAAGTTGATCTCTTCATCCGACAATCGCTTATTATGTGAACCTGGTATAACTTTCAGCGCTCCGTTTGTCTCATCGGTATCATCGAGGTGAATGCGGATGGTATAGGTACTCTTCAGAATTTCTTCCGGAGGAGACACGCCATGTACACCGAATTTCTTTGTCCAACCGGTAAATCCAGGCTGTTCAATTTTCTCCGCTACATCGATCACAACATCCTGGTGCCAGGTAACATACCAGTTCGCATCCGGTGTCTTATCAAAAAATATAGCCTTCGTCAGAAACAGATCGGGATGGATTTTCTTCAACACCTGCAACAGGTTACTATTAAATATAGTCTCTTTCAATACTGGAATTTCCTGCAACAGATTACGAATGGCATGTGTATTTTCGTCCAACCCTTTGTCTTTTAAATACCGGGCAATCTCCATCTTCATCGCATTTACTTCCTTACGACCATACACATGACGAAGGATCATAAAACCTTTATGCGTTAATTTCTCAACCGTACTTTGAAGCGCTGCATTATTAAACTCAAACTGGTAAAGATTGAGTGCCTGCTCGAAGATGGTTTTAATTCTACGTTTCAGTCTCTCCGGGGCGAGTACTTTCACACGATCACCAAAGCCCAATATCTCCCGTTCCAGTTCAAAATTGATCTGCACATTCAAAGAGATCACCACTCCACTTCGGGTATTCTCGACAATTTGTTGTGAGTGATGCAGAGGCTTGGTAATTATATAAGGAGCAGTTTCGTAATCAGCTTGCAACAGAATTTTCTCGACCGGCCCGTTTGGATTTACACTTACACCAATAACATCGTGCAAAAATGTCGGTAAACTAAAAGAGTCTTTGGACACGTAACGCACTTCACAATCTTTTATACTAATGATACGATCGAGCGCCAGCGTTAATATAGGTGTGTTTTTTTTCTTGATACCAATTACAAACCAGCGATTCCTGTACTCCTTTAGATAGTATGGATGGAAATGAAATGTATTCGCACTGCGGGCCTTAAACGATTGGTAGCACAGCTCTACTGTACACTTTTTAATGATCGCCTGGTATAGTGTCTCAATGTGTTCCAGCCCTTTCAGATTGTCATTCTTCTCGAAATCGATAACCGGTTCCTGGTTTGTCTTGGCAGCATATATTTTATTTTCAAGACGCTGCACCATGCCGCTCAGCTCCTGAAAATGACTGAAGCCTTTAAACTGGCGAAGGATTTCCACCACTTCCGTAAGTTTACCCAGATCCTGATCGGTTAACGGAATGTTGGTAATGGAATATTCCG
>CAMLLI010000458.1 GCA_946480685.1 uncultured Flammeovirgaceae bacterium
CATGTTGAATATCTTTATCGAACAGTTGGCAAACTCTGGTAGCTGCTATATCAACTGCTTTCAATGCTTTTAACAGAGGTGCTTTTGTATCAAGAGTTTCTCCTGTATAGGAAACAAATACAGTAGGAATACAAAGTGTGCGACCGTATACAAACATAGGAGATGTAGGATCCCATGCAGTATAACCGCGCGCCTCAAATGTACTGCGGATACCACCGCTTGGGAAAGATGATGCATCGGGTTCTTGCTGAACGAGTTCGCTTCCTTTGAAACGTTCAATGCCAGCGAGAGCATCAAAGAATGAATCGTGTTTCTCAGCCGTTCCACCTGTCATGGGTTGGAACCAGTGTGTGAAGTGCGTTGCGCCCTTGGCAATCGCCCAGGACTTCGCTGCAGATGCTACTGCATCCGCGGTAACTTCATCAATTTTTTCGTGGTTTTTGATTGCCTGACTTACCTTTTTGTAAAGTCCAGGGGCCAGGGTAGCGCGCATTTGCTCAGGGCCATACACATTTTCTCCAAAGAACTTGGAGACATTGGTGCTGGGCAGATCAGCATGCACACGCGTACGTTCGCTCAATTTCTTCAGAGCTTCAAATCGTAGTTGCGCCATAGGTGGTCGAATTTTTTGTTGTAGTTGTTCAAATCTATCGGATTTTTTGAGACAGGCATTAAAAATTACCCATAATTTTAACTTTTTGTTAAGAACACGTTTGCAGCTGGTTATTTTTTAAAGGGGAGCTATGAAATTTTGAATTTCTGATTTATCCGAGCGTTAATTCTGCGATGCGCACATAACACAGCGACCTTCTTTTCTTAAACAAAGCGTTAACGCGACATCACGATGGAGTTCAACGAGCCGGCTATGTTTGGCAAAATACTTTTGTTGTGAAGATATCGCTTGCCAATACTGATACTCCGGTTGTACGATACTATATCATCGTGTTATCGCTGCTCTTTATCGCTTCGCTTTCTATTGATAAAGGATTGGATATACTCTGGATCAACGGACACCATACTGCTTTTCTGGATCTGTTCTTTAAAACCATTACTAACCTTGGCGATGGGTTGATCTTTATACCGATCGTTGTGTTTGCTGCTTTTGTTCGTTTCCGTTACGCTATAGCCGCGCTTGTCGCTTCGCTGCTGCATGGTATTCTGGTGAGTGTATTTAAGCGCGGACTGTTTCCAAAACTTGAGCGTCCCCGAAAGTTTATAGGCGATGACCTCATCCACTTTGCATCGGGAGTTGATGTGCACAATTTCAATTCATTTCCCTCCGGACATACAGCAACTGCTTTCTGTGCTGCTTTTTTCATGGCGCTGATCTCCGGTAATAAAGCGATCGGTGTATTTACATTGATGCTTGCGTTTATGGTGGGTTACTCACGTATATACCTGGCTCAGCATTTTCTTATCGATGTTGCTGCGGGTGCAGTGGTGGGTACTTTCTCGACCTATATTGTTTGGCAGGTAATGGAGTTGAATCAGTTGCCAGTGTGGATGAATCGCAGGCTGGATATTGGTATGCTCCTGAAAAGAGAGTCGTTTGATTTTAAGATCAGAAGGAGCCGGTAATCGTTGTTCGTTAAAGTTATCCGTTATAAGTTATCCGACAAGTTGTTCGTTAACCGAAACAATAGACCCGGATAACGACTAACCGTTAACGGATAACGATTAACGGTGTTCGCTATTCAGTGGGTGGGCTTCGCTGTAGCCGGGCCATTTGCGTTCGAGAACTACGGTTATAGGGCGTTCGAATAGGTCTTTTCCTTCGTAGATGATGCGATAGTCGTTTGTCGGCAACTCGGAGATATAGCGTTTTTGTGTAATGATATAGTAGCGGGGTTGTATCTGCTGGTAGGCTTTGAGCTGATCGGCAGTTTCCATCTCTTTAACAGGGCTCTTGAAATGAAACACGTAGGCCGGATTAAAATCACGATAGCTTACTACCGGTATAGGTTTATGATGATCGATGTAATCAACGCTTTGCGAAACCGGATTACGCTGATCAACATCCGGGAAGGCTGCGTAAAAGAAGATCATCAGGAATGTTACGCCTGTAAGTGTATAAATATATAGTGCTGTATCCAGGTCTTTCTTCCAGATATATAGTAGTGCTGCACCGGCACCCAATGGTAGCAGAACAAAATATACCGCGAGACTGGAAAGATCCTGCAAATTGTTCTCGGCACGCAATGCGATCCACACGGCAAAAGGTATAGCCAGTGCGATAACAAAATATACCAGTGCATTTACGCGCAATCGCAGGCGCTTTACCTTTTCACGTTTCTGCACAATGTAAAAGAAGTATCCTAACAATATAGCAAAGAACGGAACGGCTGGTTCCGGGTAACTCGGCAAAATGGTACGCGAGAACGCAAAGAACACAATAACAATTGCCATCGCTATAAAACAGAACTGCAGGAATGCATCTTTCTTCTGGTCTTTCCAGATCATGCGTATCGCTTGCGGAAAGAAAAATGAAAACGGCATCAGGGCACCAATCACGATCACCACCGATGCCAGCGGAAATCCACCGTGACCTTCCATGGAAGAAGTAAAGCGGCTTACGTTGTGCTTGAAGAAAAATTGTTCAAGCCATTCTCCTTGCGTCTCCACTCCTACTGCTATATACCAGGGCAGCACAATCGCGAGAAAAAGTAATATACCCGGCACCATGCGCAATTGCATCAACGTCTTCCATTTGAAATTACGTTGCGCGATTAAAAATAGTAACACGAGCAATCCGGAGAATACAATAGCCACCGGACCTTTCGCCAAAGTTGCCAGCGCTATTGACACGTAAAATATATAGTAATACCCGCGCTTCTTTTCCACATAAGCATATATAAAACTCAACCAGCCGAGGGTAAGAAAAAAGATCAGGTAAGGATCAGGCACGGCCAAATGAAATTGTATACCTAGCTGCAATGACGACACGAGTATCATACCAGTATAAAACGCAGCGTCTTCCGTTAACATCTTTCTGCAAAACAGAAATACAACCAACACGGTAAGCACCCCCATCACCGAAGAAAATATACGTGCACCAAACGGAGTAATACCAAATATACTATATCCCACCTTCATAAAGTAATAATGCAGTGGAGGCTTATCCGTGCGCAAAGCATCATTAAACGTAGGCACCACCCAATCCCCCCGTTGATACATTTCCATAGCACACCCCGCATTCTTGGCTTCATCCAGTATATATACGGATGTCCCCCAGATGTTAGCAGTATATACTACGATGGAGAGGATGAGCAGGAGGAGGAGGTTTTTCATTGTGTTTACGGGTGTACGTGTTTAAGTGTTTACGGTTTTAAGTGTGCACGTATTTGCGTAACAAGTATATATGTTATGTTAACGGAATAACATAAACACGTACACACATAAACACCTAAACACATTTGCACTGCAATTTTAAATCAAAAATCCATCACCCCTGTTACCTCGATATGAAGCTATCTTCATGAAATGATAACGGGTTTGTAAAGGTTGAAACAATGTGGTGTGCTTTACTTTGTAGTATGGAATTATCGGTGATCATTACGTTGCTGAACGAAGAGGATAACATCGCTCCGCTGTTTGATAGTATACGAAAGGCGCTCGTACATTACGATTATGAATTGATCCTGATAGACGATGGCTCTACCGATTCAACGGTTGCTAAAATAAAAGCACTGGCAGATCATCGTACGCGATTAATTTCCTTCAATCGCAACTACGGACAAACAGCGGCTATGGCTGCCGGTATAGATCATGCCCACGGTGATTATATAGTTACCATGGATGGTGATTTGCAAAATGATCCAAGTGATATACCAGCCATGCTGATGAAACTGAAAGAAGAGGGCTGGGATGTGGTTGCCGGTAATCGCAAGAATCGTAAAGACGGAATGTTGTGGCGAAAGATACCGAGTCGTATAGCAAACCGTATGATTCGTAATCTTACAGGTGTGTTTATTCGCGATTATGGTTGTACGCTGAAAGTTTTCAAACGCGAGATTGCATTGCGCCTCGGACTATACGGAGAACTCCACCGCTTCATTCCTATACTCGCTGTATTGCAAGGCGGAAAAATTACCGACATGGATGTAAAGCATCACGCCCGCATTCATGGTAAATCCAAATATGGTATAGGACGTACCTTAAAAGTAGCCAGCGATTTGATGCTGATGGTATTCTTCCAGAAATACTTTCGAAGACCTATACATTTATTCGGTCCTATAGGTATAATTTCTTTTGCTATAGGCTTCGCGATCAACTTCTATATGCTTGTACTCAAAATTATGGGACAAGATATATGGGGCCGTCCGTTGTTGATATTGGGAGTATCACTTGTATTAGCCGGCATTCAGTTTCTCACCTTCGGTCTCATCGCCGAACTGATCATGCGCACCTACTACGAATCACAAAACAAAAAGACATACAATGTACGCGAAGTGTTTCGGGGCAAGCGTAAATTAGCTGCGAGCTTTGAGCTGTGAGAATTAGCTGCTGGCTTCCAGCCTCTGGCTGCTGGAGGATTACGGTATAGCAGCGTGCGTTCTATTAGCAGCTATGAACTTTGAGTTGCGAGTTGCGAGAAAAAATACAGAGTACTAATTATAGTACGATTAGTAGCAAGTAAAGTAAATCTGATAGTGAACGATACTCATCTGGCAGCTCGTAGCTAATGGGCTTCGGAACGATTAGTGCTAAGCAAAGTAAATCTTATAATGAACGACACTCG
>CAMLLI010000459.1 GCA_946480685.1 uncultured Flammeovirgaceae bacterium
AAACTCCGTTTCGGGTTAGTCAATCTTACGTGGAGCTTTTGGAAACAATACGTGACTTGAGCAGACCAACGATATGTGCGGCACCACCGCCCGCGAGCAGCACGATGCCGGGCTCCATGGGAATGTAAAACCGATTGTCCCAATCCACGGTGGAGATGCCGATGAGACAGCAATTCAGGATGACCACAACCACCGTAAAAAACCGGACAGAACTTTTTGTCGCGTTGCGCCAGCCGATGTAATAGAATATATATACAAGCACCATCCAGCAAAGTATATAAGCGTTGTGAAGCGTTGAGTAATACGGACGTATACCCGTTACTAAATAATATACTTTGAGACAAGCAGCTTTCACAAAATGTACCGGGTTGTCGACTATAAAATATACGATCTTCCATACGGGCGGCTTGTCACGCGCCATGGTCAACCCAACCGTATCGATACGAAGGCTCTCACTGTATAATTCGTTGCCTTCAATGGTATCCATGTAGGTAACTATATTTCCACGGACGTACTGGTCTGTAAAATCCCACCGTGAAAACATATGGTCAGCAGACCAGTACGTCAGCAATACCAGCACCGGTATACCGACTGCTGTAACGATGAGATCTTTTCGGATATCATGCCAATAGAAATGTATCAGAAAAGCAACCGTACCAACAATGATAATGATACCCGTAGGCCTGGTGAACAGGTTTAAAATCAAGAGTATACCAATCCAGCAATAGTCGTTTATTGAACCTTTGAAACTGGTTAACCGATAGATTGTAAAACAGATTATACTGCAGGCAAGCGATTCTGTCAACGTTGTTGTATTCCACTGTATATTATCCCACCAGATCAAAAAGATTATACCGGATATTAGGCCTGCACGTGTACTATTAAAAACACGTGTGCCTGCCCGATATAAAGCGAGTGTCGCGAAAAAAGAGAGTACACTTTGAAAAAAAAGGTAGGGCAAGAGTTGTCCCGGAAACATCCAGCGAAAAAAAGCCATGAGCGCAATTGGAATCGCATAGAATGTCTCATGAGGATCTTCCAGGTATCCGTTCAACACGAGGTAATCAGCGCATCGTATATAGCCAAGTCCGTCAAACAAACTACGAACACCATAATGATGAAGCAACAAGACATGAATTACCGTCCACAGCAGCAACAATATCGTTACATGATACCTGCCACTATATTGATGTTGATCGCGCACGCGGTTAGTAAAGGAAACAAATCTATATAAGACGAAATAACAGAAAGGTGTGCAGTTTACCAAGTCTTACAGCGTTGCCGGAACGAGCGAAGCATTTACTCTTTCGCATCGTTGATCTCAATCCAGTAACCATCCGGGTCCTGCAGCCAAAGTTGTTTCACACCGTCAACGCGTGTGGTAATGGCGAGTTTGGCACCATCGCGATCTTCCCATGGAATATTATTCTTCTTTAACATGGCAGCAAAAGCATCCACCGATGCAACGCTGAAACAGGTGTGCTGATTTTTATAGTATTCTTTCTTTTCGGTAGCACCTTGTATAATATGCATCGCTACTCCGGGAGCAATTCGAAACCACGCGTGCTTGCCATCGTGAAACGGTTCAGGAATTGTATCGAGGCCAACAATGTTGTGATAGAATGACGCGCTTGTCTTTACATCCTTTACATAAATAGCAGTGTGATTGAGCACAGCCTTCGCTTTGGTTGCTTTCGATTGAGCCATACCATCGCTCATACTAAAAAACATTGCCAGTACGAGTATACCTGGTAAAACACTTTGCTTCATACGGATTATAGTTTTCTTGAAGGATACAATATACAAGATGAGTCAGCATTTCGTATTATCATATTCCACAGATTATGAAGGATTGAAAAACGGTATAGAAGGAAAATAGAACCTGCGAAAGGACCGTGTCCTATAACGCAAATCACAGAACTATTAAACGGCCGATGCCAACGGTACAGTAAATGAAAACTTGCTTCCGCGGCCGGGTATACTTTCAAGCATGAGCACGCCCTTATTCTTCTCGATGAACTCGCGGCATAGCATCAACCCGAGTCCAGATCCTTTCTCCCCGGCGGTACCGTAACGGGTAAAATAATCTTTACGCAGTATCTTGTCGGTCTCTTCTGTTGAGAGTCCTACACCCGTATCGCGAACGGAAACAACAGCGTAGTGATGATCAACTTCCACCGATACCTGTACGCTGCCATCAGACGGTGTAAACTTTACTGCATTGCTTACCAGGTTGCGTACTACCAGGCGGATCATGTCTTTATCGGCACACACTTCGCATCGCTGAGTCGCTGCGCTCACCAATGTTACATTTTTCTTGAGAGCCTGTGCTGCAAGCAGATTTATATTCTCCTGCACCACATCTGCCAGGTTAAAGGTGGCCGGCTTCACCTGTATACCTTCAAGCTGATCTTTTGCCCAATGTAGAAGATTATCCGTGAGGGTTGACACGTAACTTATCCGTTCGCGCAGGCTCGGCACAAGTACATTCTGAAATTCCTCCCGGGATATATACCCGTTGTCCATCAGGTTAAATATTTCGTGAAGCTGATGCACGGGGCCGCGCAGGTCGTGTGAGATAATTGAAAAAAGTTTGTCCTTCGTTGTATTGGACTCTTTCAATATCTGCGCCTGATTTTCAATTTCTACGTTCTTTTTATTTACCTCTTCGTTGATCATGGAGATCTCTTCGTTCTGCGCCATGACCTCTTCGTTCATCGCCAGCAGTTCTTTTGTTTTTTCGTGTACCTCTCTTTCAAGTAGTTCGTTTCGCCATTGAATTCTTTTGGTATTTAAAACACCAAACACGTACAGCAATACACCGAACAGCACTATATATAGCAGGAAGGCCCACACCGTGCGATAAAAAGGCGGGTCGATGTGAAATGAAAAACTTTCCAGCCGGCTTTGATTCCCATATATATTCCTGGCCTGCAACATAAACGTGTAATCGCCTTCGGGCAAGTTGGTGAAACTTGCCTCACGCAGGTTCACCCAATGCGACCATTCCTTATCAAAACCCTGTAATTTGTACTGAAACTCAATACGCTCGGCATCTTCGTAATAGGGCAAATTAAAGCTGAAATGTATACTGTTCATTTCATAAGGCAACGTTATACTTTTGGCGTCTTGCCCGGCTATATAAATCAATGAATCGTGTGCTGTTACCTTCCGAATATACGGCCATAACGGCTCATGATAGTACGTTCTGCGATGCGGATTATACACAATCACTTTGTTATGATTGGCAATCCACGCTCCGTCATTTGTAGCCAGTATGCTCGGCTCTGTATCCGTCCAGATTATCTTCTGAAAAGGTGCTGTAAGTAATTCATACTCTTTATCACTCTTACGTATTAATACACCGGCCACTTCATTCTCTTTCGCGTTCACATTTTTGCCACGGAAGTATATATTACCGTTGGGTGCTTCCATAAGCGAATAAATTGTAGCGCCTGTTAAATGTCGCGCGAACCGCTTGTCTGGCTCAAACCTATTCCGCGAGGCATTATATATGTATATACCACTTGATGTAGGAGCTACGATGCTGTTATCACGGTTTAATTTATAAACCCGGTTGTCAAACACGGAAGGGAGACCGCGTAATGTATCATAATGTTCCTTTTCAACAACTGAATCCATAGCAGCATTCAACCTGATTTTCCAAATACCATTACTGAAATGCCCAATCCATATATAGCCGGCAGTGTCCACTTGCATATAGCGCACTTCATCATCAAATCCCCTGATCTTTTGCTTTTGCCAGCCACTCCTTGTCTTCCGCACGACCCACATGCCAGAAGTATAGGTACCCATCAGAAAATAGTCTGTGCTTTTTTCCGGCCAGTATAAAGTCTCAACATGATGTTCGGATACAATCCATTTCAAAACATTGTTTTTTATTTCGAGTACACCATCTTCATGTGCCACGTATAGTATATCACCCTGACTGTAGAAATTCCAGACTGTGCCGATTGTTCCCGGTATATAGACAAACTTCTCTTTTTCAGTTCTGCGAAAAACACCACGATCGGTACCAACATAGTGATGACCATTATGAAACGCCTGGGAGTATATAATTCCCTGTATACCGTTGTATTTGCTGAAGTAGGCCAGCGGAGAACTGGTTGCGATCATCCCGATCGATTCATCTGTCGAGAACCACAGGTTATGATACTTATCTTCATGCAGTATCTGTGACCATAAATTACCCTTCAACATATCGTTGGTTACTGTAAAAAATAATTTACCGTTACGACCAAAAATAAGAATCCGTGTATTGGTAAGAATCGCTATGCGACCTTCTGACAAAAGTGTAAACTGCCTGATTTCCTCACGCTGTAAATGCTTATCCAGCTCCAGGGAAAATGGTTTCCGTACTCCTGTCGCTGCATCCACTACCCATACCTTGTCGCCCCGATCTACGATTATATATCTACCAGGGGTATAGTCGTAGATGTACTGTATATCGGCTCCAGGAAAAACAAATGGCACTTTCACAAAATCGCCATCACGATATAAGAGCATGTCTTGTGCATGAATAGTGTAAACCGCACCACCCAAAACAATAATTCCGTCATTGACTCCGTTCCACACGCGGACCGTTCCATCCTCATAAATGTAGACATGCTTCCTGTCACTGAAATATACCGTAATGCCAACCGTTTTAACACTATTTATTTCCTCTATATACTGCTGATCCTTGGCAGGCACGAGTGGAAGCAGG
>CAMLLI010000460.1 GCA_946480685.1 uncultured Flammeovirgaceae bacterium
TGATTGAACTTGACGATCTGCTCAACGAAATAGAAAATGAGGAGGAGCGAATTGAGTTCGATCCGGAGCGTGCCGAGTTTGTAAAAGAAAGACTCAGTGTACTCTATCGCCTGCTGAAAAAACATCGTGCAGCTGATTTGAAAGAACTGCTGGTAATTCAGGAGAACCTGCGCGAAAAGGATAGTATAACTTCGAATGTAGATGAAGCATTAAGCAAAGCAAAAAATGCTTTTGATGCTGCCGATAAAAAAGTAAGAACGTTAGCCGCCAAGATCAGCGAGACACGCAAGAAGACATTGAAGCCGCTGAGCAATCAATTGGTAAAACTGTTGCAGGAGGTTGGTATACTGAACGCCACATTGCAGATTGATGTACAGCAGACGGAGCCGACATCAACCGGTATTGATAAAATAGATATACTCTTCAGTGCTAATAAAGGTATAGCACCACGCCCGCTTGCACAGGTAGCATCAGGTGGTGAATTTTCGCGCCTCATGTTTTGCATCAAATATGTAATGGCCGAAAAGACCGCAATGCCTACATTGATACTCGATGAAATTGACAGCGGTATATCCGGAGAGGTAGCCATTAAACTGGGTAATCTCATGAAGTCCATGTCAAAGACGCACCAGTTGATAACCATCAGCCACCTGCCACAGGTTGCAGCCAAAGGAGATTCTCATTACTTCGTATATAAAGATAACTCGGCTGCCAAGACCATGAGTAACATACGCGAGTTAAAGAAAGAAGAGCGTATCCAGGAAATTGCCAAAATGATAGGAGGCGAGAACCCATCCAAAATAGCACTCCAAAACGCGCAGGAGCTATTGACTGTATAGATTGTTTCTCCCGCAGAGGACACAGATTTACGCAGATAAATTTATTGAAAGCAGATACTATATATAGTGTCTGCTTTTTTGTTTATGAGTTTGGGAAGGTGCGAGTTATGTGCATTTCATCTGCGTCCATCTGCGTCTTCTGCGGGCAACCCTTTTTCACTTGTCCCCAAATTCGTTACCCGAACCATATCTTTTTTCATATTTTTTTACTATCTATGATTACCCAAACCCTGTGCGAAGAGCTGCCGCCATATTACTCCTGCTCGTCTTTACATTTAATGTAATAGGCTACTACGGTATATATTGGTATGCCCGGAACCACTACGAGGCCATTATGCTCCAGAAACTGGATGCAGATAATTACGCGGCTTACCAATCCATTACACTCAAAATCCCACTTTCACTTCCATATCAATTAAGCAGCAATGCCGATTTCGAGCGCATCAACGGGTCATTTCAATACAAAGGTGAATTCTACAAGCTGGTAAAACAGAAAATGAAGGCGGATACCCTCTACGTTGTATGCGTTAAAGATCACCAGGAAAAACATCTCCACACAACCATGGCCGATTTCATGAAGGTATCGAACGATATACCTTCTTCCGGAAACATGAAAGTACTAAGCGGTTTCGTTAAAGACTTCGAAGAAACGGCATCCGTTGAAATTGCTACCGACCGTCATCCCATTCTCTATAAAATATACATCTCGTATACCGATAGCCTGCTCAATCCGTCACGGCCTGTTCTTTCACCACCGCCGAAATTTTTCAAAGGCTAACATGCATTCTATCTCAGGACTATATATAGTATACAACCGTATGCTATAGTCTGTGTTTCTGCAAATCACCGGCAGCGATGGTGATTTATCGTAACTCCTTTTTTAACCCATGTAGTACGATGTTCTGCGCGTGTTGCACAGCAATATCTGCTGCTATATATAACCCAAAATACAAATGCCATACATTCCAGTAGAAGAGCATTTGCCGGGCATTACCGGCTTGCTCGAGTATCGTAAAGATTCCGCTGAACCGATTCGCAACCTCACACAGGTTCTGCTCCGTGGACCATCAACCCTCACCGAAGGCGAACGTGAACTGATTGCCACCATCGTTTCGCATAACAACAATTGTCGCTTTTGTACATCGGCACACACAGCTGCTGCTGACTTGTTGTACGAAGATGCTTCTGTTGCTGAACAGGTAAAGCGCGATATAGAGTCAGCACCGGTAAGCGAGAAGATGAAAGCCTTGCTAACCATTGCGAAGCAGGTACAGCAAAGCGGCAAGAACGTTACAGCTCAGGCAGTAGAACGCGCCAGGCTCGCGGGGGCAACTGATCTTGAAATTCACGATACGGTTTTGATAGCAGCACTGTTTTGTCTCTACAACCGCTATGTAGACGGCCTTGCAACGGCAACCCCACACGCTCCCGAGTTCTACGAAGGCCTTGCCGAGCGCATCGTGAACCACGGCTATACCCGCCTGCCACAAGGGTATGATCACTTGAAAAAGAATTAATTAAATCCTAAACCTGAATCCTCGACCTGACTCCCTATGAAAAAAATAATACTCTGTCTGAATATACTTTTGCTGTGGAGTGCTGTTGCTTTTGCGCAGACTTCAAAAATTACGGGCACGATTACCGATCCGGAAACAAATGAACCCGTGCCCGGAGCTACCATTGTTATTAAAGGTAAACTTACCGGCACCATTAGCGATGCACAGGGAAATTTCGAACTGACCACCGGTGTCAAGCCTCCTTTTACACTATCCGTATCCAGTATAGGATATGAAAACCAGGAAGTACAAGTTACATCGGAAGAGAAGATCGCGATCAAACTTCTTCCGAAGAGTAAGCTGATGAATGAAGTAGTATTCTCCGCTTCACGCGTGGAGGAAAATATACTACAGTCGCCCGTGAGTATAGAGAAGCTTGATTTGAAAGCTGTGCGTGAGACACCCTCTGTCAGTTTTTACGATGGACTTCAAAATCTGAAAGGTGTTGAGATGGTAACGAGCGGACTCACCTATAAACAAATCAACACACGCGGGTTTAACAGTACAGGCAATGCACGCTTTCTGCAATTAGTAGATGGTGTAGATAACCAGACGCCCGGGTTGAACTTCGCTGTTGGTAATCTTTTTGGTTCTTCTGATCTCGATCTCGAGAGTGTAGAACTTATACCGGGTTCCGCATCAGCGCTCTATGGTCCGGTGGCATTCAACGGTGTATTGATGATGCGTACCAAAGATCCATTCCTGTATCAGGGTATAAGTGCGCAGGTAAAGACGGGTATCAATCACATCAACGAAGCGTATGCAGATCCGCATGCACTTTATGATTTTTCGTTACGCTATGCGAAGGCATTCAACAACCGTTTTGCATTTAAGATCAATGCGTCTTACTTCAGCGGACTCGACTGGTATGCTACCAATTATACCGATGTGGATCCGCAGACTTCACCGGAACAACGAGGTGTTAACAATCCGTCACGAAATGCTTTGAATATATATGGTGACGAAGTCGTACGAACCATCAATGGTATAGGACGTGTGTCGCGCACCGGCTATGAAGAAAAAGAATTGATGGATTATGATGTGAATAGTCTCAAACTGAATGCATCGCTCCACTACCGTATTCACGACAATATGGAAGTGCTATACCAGTATAATATCGGTCGCGGTAAAGCATCGTATACCGGTAGCAACCGTTTCTCGCTGAATAATTTTGTGTTGCAGCAACATCGTGTGGAGTTACGCGGTAAACAGTATTTTCTGCGTGCGTATAGTGTGATTGAAAATTCGCACGACTCGTATAACGCCCGCGCTTTAGGACAACAGATCAATCGCACATGGGTGCGCGATCTCAATGGAAATATAGTATCACCAGAGCAGGCTGATGCCATGTGGTTTACCCGCTATACCGCAGCGTTTAATGGTAATGTTAATGGCGTTACGGCCGGAAACCACGGTGCTGCCAGAACCTTTGCCGATGAAGGAAGATATATACCCGGCTCAGTCGCTTTTGAAGCAGAAAAAGAACGATTGGTAAATATAGATGGACTCAATGGTGCCGGTGTTTTCAGTAACAGTAAATTCTACCATGCCGAAGGCCAGTATGATTTCAGCAGTCTCATAAAATTATTCGAAGTGCAGGTAGGTGGTAACTTCAGACGATACGATATGTTTACCAACGGAACATTGTTTGATGACAAAGACCAGGAGATCACCATCAACGAAGGCGGAGCATTTGTACAAGTCAGTAAAAAGTTGCTGAACGATAATCTGAAACTGATAGTCTCAAATCGTTATGACAAGAACCAGAACTTCAAAGGACGAATGACACCGCGTGCTGCGGTAGTAGCTACCGTTGCGAAAAATCATAATTTCAGAACATCGTTTCAAACCGGTTTCCGAAATCCGACTCCTGTAGATCAGTATATAAAACTCAATGCTGGTCCTATAACTATTTTAGGTGGCGTGCCGGATAACAGCACTGGTATGAATGTGTATGAGAACTCATTTACATCATCGTCTGTAAGTGCTTTCGGTGCTGCGTTTGGTGCAGCGGTTGCCAGCGGAACACCACCGCAGGAAGCTGTTATGCAGCATAAAGACAAACTCGTTAAGTCAAATGTAGCCTATATAAAACCGGAGCGTATCAAGACCTTCGAGATTGGATATAAAAGTCTCATCGCGCAGAAAGTTTTGATCGATGCGAACTATTACTATAGCAGCTATACCGATTTTATACTGAACACTGTGGTGATCCGTCCGCAGTCAAATGTTATCGGCGGAGATGGTACTATAAATCCTGCGGCAGCACAGGATATACTGAACAGCAATGCGCACGCATTCCAGTTATATACCAACGCGTCTGATAA
>CAMLLI010000461.1 GCA_946480685.1 uncultured Flammeovirgaceae bacterium
GTGGTTCTGCGAAGTCATCTCACCTTTACCCGTTACCAGGTTCTTCACCGGGTGGTTTAGTCCTCGGTGACCGTGGTGCATTTTATAGGTTGATACTCCTGATGCCAATGCAAGCAACTGGTGTCCTAAACATATACCGAATACCGGTTTATCCGATTCTAAAGTTTGTTTTACTGTCTTCACAGCATAATCCATAGCCGATGGATCGCCAGGACCGTTCGAGATAAAGTATCCATCTGGTTTCCAAGCTGCCATTTCATCGAACGATGTTTTAGCCGGGAACACTTTGCAATAGCAACCTCTGCCCGCCAGATTCTCTACTATACTTTTCTTGATACCAAGATCAAGCACTGCAATTTTTATAGGAGCATTTGCATCACCAACGAAGTAAGGTTCTTTGGTAGTAACTATAGATGAGAGTTCAAGTCCATCCATTGAAGGAACCTTCTTCAATTCCGTCATCAGTTTATCCGGAGATAACTCAGACGAGATGATTGCATTCATAGCACCTTTGCTACGCAGGTAACGTACCAGCATGCGCGTATCTACATCTGCAATTCCTACTATACCTTTCTTCTCCAGGTAATTTTGTAAACTCTCACTCGCTGACTTCCTGCTGTACTCTTTCGCGAAATCATTTACAACAAGTCCTGCGATTTGAGCGCTGGCGGATTCTTGTTCTTCATCCATCGCACCATAGTTACCGATATGCGATGTTGTGTTTACAATGATTTGTCCGTAGTACGATGGGTCGGTGTAAATTTCCTGATATCCGGTCATTCCGGTATTGAAGCAAATCTCTCCACCAGAAGTCCCAATTTTTCCGATGGCGGTGCCTTCCACCAGAAGGCCATCCTCAAGAAGTAAATAAGCTTTTTTCTGCATTGCGGTGACAAAAATACGTTAGAATTTGATGTTTAAAACAGAAAATAGTGCGGGCGCGTGTGTTTGTTAAAAATTCCTTCTGCCCGCAAACGAACCCGCGGCATTGCAGGGCAAAAAAAAAGGATTGAACTTTCATTCAATCCTTTCTTTGTATATGAGATTCTCAAACACTATTCTTTAGCTTTTTTAGCTGCAGTTTTTCTAGGTTTCTTCTCTGCTTTAGCTTCTGCTACCGGAGCTTCAGTAGATTCGGTTGAAGCAGCTGCTTCAGCACCTTCCTTCTTACCACCTCTGCGGCTTCTGCGAGTTTTAGCTTTCTTCGCAGCACCTTCTTTAGTGTAAAGTGTGTTGAAGTCTACTAATTCGATGAGGCACATTTCTGCGTTATCACCTACACGCGTATCTGCTAATTTGATGATACGTGTATAACCACCCGGACGCTCCGCTACTTTACCAGCAACTTCTCCGAACAAAGTCTTTACAGACTCTTTGTTCTGAAGGTAAGAGAACACCGTTCTTCTTGAGTGAGTCGTATCGTCCTTAGCTTTTGTAATCAAAGGCTCAACATATTTTCTAAGCGCTTTAGCCTTCGCTACAGTCGTTGTAATCCGTTTGTTAAGGATCAACGATGAAGCCATGTTTGAAAGCAATGCTTCGCGGTGCGCTGTTTTCCTTCCTAAATGGTTAACTTTCTTACCGTGTCTCATGATTTCTTAATCCTCATCTAATTTATACTTGCTAAGATCCATACCGAAAGTAAGGTTCTTCTCAGCAACAAGTTGTTCAAGTTCAGCGAGTGACTTCTTACCGAAGTTTCTGAATTTCATCATATCAGAAATTTCAAGCTCAACGAGGTCACCTAATGTTTTTACATCTGCTGCTTTCAAGCAGTTGTAAGCACGTACGGACAGATCAAGGTCATGAAGAGGAGTCTTCAACAGCTTGCGCATGTGCAGCATTTCTTCGTCAACTTGCTCAACCTCAGCATCTTTTCCGGTTTCGAGCTCCATTGATTTGTCGGAGAATAATGCAAAATGCTTGATCAATATATAGGCAGCACCTTCCAACGCTTTTTCCGGATGGATTGAACCATCTGTCTCGATATCAATTACGAGTTTTTCGTAGTCAGTCTTCTGCTCAACGCGGGTGTTTTCAACGCTATACTTTACGTTCTTGATTGGCGTAAAGATCGCATCGATCGGAATGAATCCGAATACCTGCTCCGTTGGTTTATTTTCTTCTGCAGGGAGATATCCTCTGCCTTTTTCAATTGTCAGTTCGATTTCGAAATGAGCAGATTCATCCAGATTGCAGATTACATGCTCAGGGTTAAGAATTTCAAATGCAGATGTAAATTTGGCTACGTCACCAGCTTTGAACTGCTTTTGCTTCTTGATGTTAACCGTTATCTTATTATCGAAATTGTCAGCTACTTTTCTAAAGCGAACCATTTTCAGGTTCAGAATAATCTCCGCTACATCTTCTACTACACCTTCTATAGTGGAAAACTCATGCAATACACCTGGTATTTTTATTCCCGTAATCGCATAACCTTCCAGGGAGGATAACAGAATTCTTCTCAGCGCATTGCCAATGGTAACTCCATATCCTTTTTCCAGAGGCTTGAATGTAAAGAGTCCGTGAAAATCATCAGACTTTTCCATTACAACCTTCTCTGGCATTTGAAATGCTAATATTGACATAGTCTTGGTTTGATTAACTGTTACAATTACTTCGAGTACAATTCAACGATCAGCTGCTCGTTGATGTTTTCCGGGATATCCTCACGTGGAGGTAAGTTAATGATCTTTCCGACCATTTCAGTATTATCCCACTCTAACCAGTTATATTTTTTAGCACTTTGAGTAGAAAGACTGTTCGTTACTACCTCAAGTGATTTAGAACGTTCACGTACGCCAACCAAGTCACCAGGCTTTAAAGAGAATGAGGGTACATTCACAACTTCTCCATTTACCTGAACGTGCTTGTGCAATACTAACTGGCGGGCAGCTCTTCTGGTAGGAGCGATACCTAAACGATATACAGTATTATCTAAACGAGACTCGAGCAACTGGAGCAATACTTCACCAGTAACACCTTTTTTACGGGTTGCTGTATCAAACAATTTTGCGAATTGTCTTTCCAGTAATCCGTAGATATATTTTGCTTTCTGCTTTTCAGCAAGCTGCGTAGCATATTCTGATTGCTTGCGCTTTTTGCCGCGACCATGCTGACCAGGAGCATAGTTCTTCTTTTGCAGAGCCTTATTTTCACCTAAGATTGGCTCATTGAAACGTCTTGATATTCTAACTTTCGGGCCTGTATATCGTGCCATTCTATTCTAGTTTTTAAATTTTAGATCTTGACTACAGTTTTACTCGTAATCGTGAATCTTCAATTGTCTATATTAAACTCTTCTTTTCTTTGGAGGACGGCAACCGTTGTGAGGAAGCGGAGTTACATCGCGGATTGCAGTGATCTCGATACCAGAATTCTGGATTGTGCGGATAGCAGACTCACGACCAGCACCAGGACCTTTCACGAAAACTTCAACCTTACGCAAACCAAGCTCAAAAGCCTTACCAGCGCAATCCTGTGCTGCAGTTTGAGCAGCATATGGAGTGTTCTTTTTAGAACCTTTGAAACCCATCTTACCAGCTGATGCCCAGGAAATAACCTGGCCAGTTGAGTTGGTAACGGAGATTATGATGTTGTTGAAAGTAGCGCGGATATGTACCTGGCCAACGGCCTCAACATTCACTACTCTCTTTTTTGCTTTATCTTTTCTCTTTTCAGCAGTCGCCATTATTGAAAAGTTTATCTATTAACCTTTAGTTGCTTTCTTCTTATTCGCTACAGTCTTACGCTTACCCTTACGAGTACGTGCGTTGTTCTTAGTAGTCTGACCACGTACAGGAAGTCCTTTACGGTGACGAAGACCACGGTAGCATCCGATATCCATCAGACGTTTAATGCTCAGTTGAATCTCAGATTTAAGAACACCCTCGATTCTGAACTTTTCAGCGATGATTGCGCGAATCGCATTTGATTCTTCATCATTCCAATCCTTAACCTTCTTATCCCAGTCTACACTGGCTTCAGTAAGGATATTTTGGGCTGACCTGCGGCCAATACCAAAAATATAAGTAAGGCTGATTTCGCCTCGCTTGTTATCAGGAATATCTACACCTGCTATACGTGCCATAGTCTATTACCCTTGTCTTTGTTTATACCTAGGATTCTTTTTGTTAATCACATACAGTTTGCCCTTGCGTCTGATGATCTTACAGTCAGCGCTACGCTTCTTTATGGATGCTTTAACTTTCATGTCTTTAATCTATCTACTTGTATCTGAATACAATTCTTCCTTTTGTTAAATCATATGGCGACATTTCCAAACGTACTTTGTCTCCAGGTAAAATCCGGATGTAGTGCATACGCATTTTTCCGGAAATATGAGCTAATACTTCATGCCCATTTTCTAGTTGTACCCGAAACATTGCATTCGACAATGCTTCGCTTATAGTACCATCTTGTTCAATTGACTTTTGTTTCGCCACTTATACGTATAATTTTCTTCTATATACTTGTGCGTTGTCAATATCTCCGTCCTATCTTCATGCACAGCCACCGTATGTTCAAAATGTGCTGAAGGTTTTTTATCTGAAGTCCGGATTGTCCATCCGTCCCTCTCCTGCACCACATTCTTTGTTCCCCGATTAATCATGGGTTCTATTGCGAACACCATTCCAGGTACTATCTTAATTCCTTTACCGCGCTTGCCGTAGTTTGGAACCTCCGGATCTTCATGAAGTTTCTTTCC
>CAMLLI010000462.1 GCA_946480685.1 uncultured Flammeovirgaceae bacterium
ATCTTTGTGAAGGTAAAGAACATTACGTTAGGCTATAATCTGCCGGGTGAAATTCTGAGCCGCGCAAAAATTTCCAGCCTGAGAATATATGCAAACGTGCTGAATCCATTTGTATTTACCGATTACGATGGCTTCGATCCGGAGTGGGCCGATGCATCGTATGCGAACGGAGGTATCAGTTCAGTTACCTATCAGTTAGGTGTTAACCTGAAATTTTAAGACCCAAAATCAGATCACTTATGAAAATCAGAAATATACTCCTGGCAGCGTTGGTTTTGTTTACGCTGTCCAATTGTAATGACTATCTCGAAGAAGATAATAAGACAGACGCACTATCGGATGAAGTATATAGAACTGACGATGGTTACGAAAACCTGGTGAAGAGCGTGTACTCTACGTTGCGCGATATGTACCGTGAGCCCTGGCTTTTTATGGCCGGAACGGATATGTATGTTGAGGGGCGTAACGCACAACCGGAGGGGATCAGTGAATACAATACATTGGCACCAACTGAACCGTCTGTGCTCAATTTTTATACCGCTGCCTATAAAGCGATTCAACGATGCAATGTAGCGGTATACTATGGCGATCTTACGGAGCAAACAGCAAAGACTCCTACACGACTCGCAGAAGTTAGATTTATACGTGCATATTATTACTTCCTGCTCACCCAGTCATTTGGTGGCGTGAGTCTTGTAACAGAGATGCTAACAACACCTACTACCTCTTTCGGTAGAAATTCTGCCGAAGAAGTGTATGCTTTCATTATTTCCGAAATGGAACAATCACTAAACGTGTTGTCATCCGCTACAGGACAGGAGTTTGGTCGTGTTACTGCGAGAGCGGTAAAACACTATCTCGCGAAGGTACATTTGACAAGAGGCTATGAAACATTTGCAGCAGCGGATGATTTTACCAAAGCAGCAGCGTATGCAGATGATGCTATCAGTGGCTATAATTTGTCAACGATCTCTTATGAGAATCTCTTCTGGCCCGGAAAAGAAAATAATACTGAAGTGCTATGGTCAGTTCAGTACGATAAGACATCATTGTCAGATGCAAGCAACGGTGGTAGTTTACAAAGCCTCTATTTCGGACCTTACCTCGGTGGTGAAGGTGCCAAGTTCGGTTACCCGTATCGTTCGTATACATTGTTGGCAACGACTTATGTATATAAGTTATTCAATGCAAATGATACACGCTGGGAAGGCTCTTTTATGAATGTATTCTACGAGCGCTACTATGACTTCTATGACAAGCCGAAAGCCGACCGTGCGAATATGAATATCCGTTTTTATTTTCCACAGGCGTGGGAAGTTGCCGACACAGCGGCATGGCGTGCTGCTGATGTAGCCCATAGAGGTAAAACTAAAATTATACCATATCAGGAAGCAACATCTGAAATATTGACCTGGGAACGCAACGTAAACGTTGATAACAATACACCTGCTATACGTAAATTTGATGATCCTACATCTGTATTCTCAGGTAACGGAAGCAGTACACGTGATATATACCTCGCTCGTCTTGCCGAGACCTATCTGATCGCTGCAGAGGCTTATGTAAAACTTGGCAATACGTCCACGGCCATGGAACGTGTTAACGAAGTGAGAAAACGTGCCGAGCGTACTCCGGGCAGTCTTGTATTAACGGATGCAAGCCAGGTTACGATTGACTATATACTGGATGAACGCGCACGCGAATTGTTTGGTGAATATGAACGCTGGTTTGACCTGAAGCGCACGGGTAAACTAAAGGAACGCACGGAGCTATATAACAAGGAAATCCGCGATCAGTATTTCAGAAAAGGAATCGATCCATTTAAGGGTGTAGGTGGTGCCGATAAAATTTTACGTCCTATACCACAGTCGGCTATAGATTTGAACCAGAATGACGACTTCACACAAAACCCTGGTTATTGATGCTACAATAGACATGTATTTGTATTTGGGTTAAAATAGGATTTCCCGCAAGAGTAGTCGCTGACTCTGCGGGATTTTCTTATTCTTTGCCGGCACAATCAAATATATAGCTATAGATATACTTGAAGACACGAAGCCATAGACAACAGAATCATGAACAGGATACTTTTGAAATTTTCTTTAGCACTCTCAGCCTGTATACTTTTCTCGTTCGCATTGATCGAGAAGAAGCCACGGATCTTTCTGATCGGAGATTCAACGATGGCCAACAAGACTGCTGAGGTTGCTCCGGAAACGGGATGGGGAATGATTTTTCCGCAGTATATAAATCTCGAAGTGCAGAATCACGCGGTGAATGGAAGAAGCACAAAAAGCTTCCGCACGCTGGGACATTGGAGTAAAGTATACGAACAATTGCAGCCGGGCGATTGGGTGTTCATTCAGTTTGGACATAACGATTCAAAAGAGTCTGACACAACACGCTATGCGCCTGCAAAAACAGATTATCGTAAGAATCTGATCCGCTATATCAACGAGATCAAATCAAAAGGTGCAAAGCCTCTGCTGATCACACCGGTGATGCGCAGAAAATTTGACGACAAAGGTAATTTTGTTGATCAGCATGGCGACTACCCCGGTGTAGTAAAAGAAGTCGGTAAAGAATTAAAAATACCGGTACTCGATCTGCATGCACGCAGTAAAGATGTAATTGTACAGCACGGTATAGAGGAGTCGAAGAAACTCTTTCTGAATGTTGATAAAGGTATATGGAAGCATTACCCGGATGGTAAAGAAGACAATACGCACTTCACTGCATATGGTGCTTCCATCATGGCATCGCTCGTAGCCGAAGGAATTAAGACTTTGAACCTTGATATAGCGAAGGAACTGACAGCATGGCCGGTAGGTGGTAAATATGTATATGAACTGCCGAAGGTTATGGAAGTGTCTTTCAAAAAGGACACGTTCGACATTCGTAAATACGGTGCGAAAGCCGATGGCATTACACTAAACTCAAAAGCTATTCAACAGGCTATAGATGCGTGTAGCCAGTCCGGTGGAGGAACAGTGTTAGTGCCCAATGGCTTCTGGCTAACGGGGCCGCTAGATCTGAAAAGCAATGTAAACCTGCATATAACAAAAGCGGCTGTCGTACAATTCAGCAACAATACAAATGACTACCCGCTGGTAAAAACAAACTGGGAAGGACTCGATGCGATTCGTGCGCATTCACCGATCTATGCAGTGGATGCTGAAAATATAGCGATTACCGGCGAAGGTATACTGGATGGTGCCGGTGAAGCATGGCGCCCGGTAAAGAAAAGTAAACTTACTCCGCCGGAGTGGGAGCATCTCACAAAGTCAGGTGGATTTCTGAATGAAAAGAAAGATACCTGGTATCCAACGGAACGCGCACTGGCCGGATCAAAGGAAAAACGTCCGGGTGTAGTGGCAGAGGGTTGGGACTTACAGAAAGCCGAAAGTATAAAAGAGTTTCTGCGACCGAACATGTTGAATATAGTTCGTTGCAAACGCGTATTGCTGCAAGGTGTAACGTTCCAGAATTCACCGGCATGGTGCCTGCATCCGCTGTTGACACAACATTTGGTGTTGCGTGGTCTGACCGTACGCAATCCTTGGAATGCACAAAATGGTGATGGTGTAGACGTAGAGTCTTGTCGCTACGTATTGATCGAGAACAGCACATTTGATGTCGGTGATGATGGTATATGTATCAAGTCGGGTCGTGATGAAGAAGGAAGAAAACGTGGTGTTGCAACCGAAGATGTAATTGTTCGGAACAGCAGGGTATTCCACGGTCACGGAGGTTTCGTGATTGGCAGTGAAATGAGTGGAGGTGCCCGCAATATATATGTATATGATTGTAACTTTTTAGGAACTGATGTCGGCCTCCGCTTTAAAACAACACGCGGACGTGGAGGCGTGGTAGAGAAGATATATGCCAACAACATCAGCATGGGCAATATTGGCGGTGCTGCCATATTATTTGATATGTACTATATGGCGAAAGATCCGTTGGCCATGTTTGCCGGCGAGGAGAAACCATCCATCGAGTTTCAGCCAGTAACAGAGGCAACCCCGCAGTTCCGCGACTTCTACATAAAAGATATAGTTTGTAAAGGTGCTGAAACGGGAATCTTTGTTCGCGGTCTTCCGGAAATGAATATTCGGAATATATCCATGGAGAATATATCAATCCAAAGTAAAAAAGGATTTGAATGTACGGAAGGCGATAACATCATACTCAAGAATGCAACGCTCTACTGCGATGAGAAAAACGTAGTGGAGGTTCACGATAGCAAAAATCTGTTGCTCGAAAATATACAGTATAAACCAAACGATGTGCTGTTGAGTGTAAGTGGAAGTCGCTCGAAAGATATTCGATTGCTGGCGACAGATCCTTCGAACGCAAAGAAAGAGATCGCTTTGGGTGCAGGGGTTTCGGAGAAAGTGGTTAAGAAGAAGTAAGAAGTAAGAAGTAAGAAGTAAGAAGTAAGAAGTAAGAAGTATATACTCCAAATATTATTATACATGATGAAAGTGAAAATTTTGTTTGTCGGGTTGATTTGCAGCTTTATGTTTTCGTGCATGGCGCAGCAAAAGCCGTGGAGTGTTCGCATGGCAGAAACCATGATGAAAACGTATCCCGATTCGATTGTCGTGAAGCGTGCTGGCGAAGTAGTGCCCAAACGTCCTGCGCGTTGGGACTATGAGCAAGGTGTATTGCTAAAGAGCTTTGACGACTTGTTTAAACACTCGGGC
>CAMLLI010000463.1 GCA_946480685.1 uncultured Flammeovirgaceae bacterium
CTGTCTCAAGCTTCTGGTTGTCGTACGCCTTCAGCAAAACCGTGTCGGCAAAATCCTGGTTAAATATACAGTATACACTTACAAGATTATCGACACCTAATGTATCGTTGGCAATAATTACTTTGCCAAGCTCAAGTCCTTTCTGTTTCAGTTCAGGACTCAGCTCAACTTCGACCTTAAACGAATTCTGTACGCCACTGGAAGCGCCTTTAATGAATTCGCCTACGGCTTCACCAGTCTTTTCACCGGTACGTTTCAGGGAGCATGCCGATACAACTACGATCAGCACGAGCAGGTAAATGGTTTTCATAGGTATATATATATATCGGCAACAGATTATTCGAGTATGCGCTCGGATATCTTTCCGGTCTTCTTGTTCTTCAGGATTACCTTCTTAGCACCATAGTGTGTCACTTCTTCTTTTACCAGGTGATGGTCTGCATCGTACTCGATCAAATGACTGTCTTTTGAGACACCGGTTTTACCACGCCAGATGTCGAGCTTCACCGGCTCCCACTGTTTGGTTTTTGCTGATTTATAGGCAGCATCCAGTATAGCATTTACAACATAGCCATCGTAAAATGTTTCTTTCGGAGCGATACCTTTTTCCATGGCATTAAACATATCCATGAACATGTGATTGTAACCGAGTTCATTCAATTCATCTCCAACAGGGAATAACCAGCCTGTATTGCTTTCCGCTTTCTCCGCTACATAGTCTGCACCTTTGCCGGTGGTAAACATGTCGAAGCCGGTACGAAGGAAACTGTTGATCCATATAGTACCCTCTGTTCCCATTACTTCATCACGCAAGTCAAGACCTCCGCGGAACGTCCAGCTTACTTCGAATTGTCCTATTGCACCATTCTCATATTTCACCAAACCTATAGCATGGTCTTCTGCATCGATCGGTTTCACTTGTGTATCGGCCCAGCACATTACCTCCACCGGCTTAATATCTTTACCGATATAGCTTCGTGTTATTTCCACGCAATGGCAGCCGAGGTCAAGTATACATCCGCCACCGGCCTGCTCTATATCCCAGAACCAATCGCTGTGCGGACCCGGGTGAGTCTCGCGTGATTTAGCCCAGAGTATTCTGCCCAATGCCCCGTTCTTCACACTCTCCATGGCCTTTATAAATTTAGGCGTATATACCAGGTCTTCCAGGTAGCCGTTAAATATACCTGCCTTCTCTACGGCTTCCAGCATCCGCTTGGCTTCTTCTGCATTACGACCGAGTGGCTTGGTGGTGATCACACCTTTTTTATGTTTGCAGCAAAGTAATACAGCTTCTTCATGCAGGTTGTTGGGTAACGATATACATACTACATCTACATCGGGGCGGTTAATGGCATCCTCCATGGTAGTAGTTGAAAATGCAACGTTATAGTCTTGTGCAAATTTCTTAGCGCTCTCTTCTCTGCGCGAATAGATACTTACAATTTTATCTTTGCTTCTATAGCCTTGCAGTGAATCAGCATAAAATCGTCCGATGAAACCGGAACCAAGCATGGCAATGTTCATAGTGGTGTAGTTTTTTGTTGTTAATATTCGGGTTAAGCTGCTATATACATTAGCAGTACTAATTGGTTGCCTGTTTTATCTCGTCTTTTTCCTTGAAGAAGAAAACAAAGTATAACACCACAGCAACGGCTATGTATGCTGGCACGAACCAGATTTCTTTCCATTGATGAACGCCATCGACCGTATAGTGGTCAGTTGTAAAACCTGAGAACCACGTACCGATAAACATACCAACGCCATAGGTTGCAAAAGTAAAGAGGCCCTGTGCAGCATTCTTTATTTTTTCTCCGGCCTTCTTCTCGGTATACATATAGCCTGTTACAAAGAAAAAGTCGTAACAGATGCCGTGCAGTACAATGCCTGCATATAGCATCCATAGGTTTGAGTCTGCATTACCATAGGCAAAGCACACGTAGCGCAAAATCCAAGCAGCCATTCCCAGCAATAGCATCTTCTTTACACCAATGCTGTTAAACAGGAATGGTATCGCGAGTATAAATATAGCTTCCGATACCTGTCCTAATATCATTTTACCGGCTGCGTTGTTAAGACCAACTTCGTTCAGGAACAGGTTTGCAAATCCGTAGTAGAATGATAAAGGTATACATACCAGTATAGCGGCTATGAAAAATATGAGATAAGGTTTATCCTTGAACAATACAAAAGCCTCCGTACCCAGCGCGCTGGATGCAGCGGCAGATTTACCTTTTGGTGGTGTATTGGGAAGTATAAAGCTGATGAGCCCAAGCACTGCTGATGCAGCCGCAGCCATGTAAAACGTTTCTTTTGTTTTCTCAATTGACAGGAATCCGATCATCAATCCGGCCAGTATCCATCCTACGGTTCCGAATACACGTATCCACGGAAACTGTTTTCCGGGATCAGTCATTTGCTGAAAAGCAATGCTGTTGGACAGTGCAATGGTGGGCATATACAACAATGAATAGAAAAGTATAACCCAGTAAAAAGCGGTGTTATTGGTAATAGCGGTTGCCAGGTATAACAACACGGCACCGAGTAAATGCAGTACACCCATAATGCGTTGGGCGGCAAAGTAGCGATCGGCCACCATGCCCACAAAGAAAGGAGAGATCATGGTTGCAATAGCCAATGCACTATACGCTGCTCCGATCTGAATACCCGAAGAATTCAGAAACACAGACATATACGTACCCATAGTAACATACCACGCACCCCAGATAAAATATTCAAGGAGCATCATGGCTGAGAGCTTGACAAAAACAAGTGGTTTCATACTGACTTGGTGAAAGACTGAAGAAAGATACAGGGATGACCTGTATGGATAAAACCACCTGTAAAAAATTTTTAAATTAAATGATTCGTGTGTCCGACACACGCCTGATTTTATACAGCTGCATTGAGTACCTGCTTATAGAAACTTCACCCACGCAAACAACTTTCGCCTGCGAATGTAGTGAAGGTCGTGTTCGAAAGTATAGGCTTCTTTCTCGAATGGAATACTATAATAAGCGGTATCGTGATCTTTACCCTTGACACGGGCGATCAGATAAAATAACAGGTATAACAACCAATGAAACACAAAAAGCATTTCAACCTGCTGATAGAAATGGATGAGCTCGTGATTGATGAGTATCTCCTTTTCACGAGCTTCTTTCCAAATGAAAATGAAAATAAAAAATGAGAAGCCGCTATAGTAGCGGAAGAGTTTGCTTTTGGTTTGAATACGGATCGGTATCACGACTGGCGTTCAATCAACGCTTCGGCATAGCCTCTTAACAACGCACGTGTCTCCGGAGCAACGCTTACTTTCTCCAGACTTTCAAAACCCTTCCGGAAGAACTGATTAATCTTCTTTTCGGCTAAAGCCGGTACACCAAGATCATCATATATAGCCTTTACACCGGCTACTTTTTTATTCTTGTTGAATTTCCTGAGCGTGAGCCATTCATCGAGTTGTTTCTTCGTTTTGCCTTGTGCTTTTTCGCGCGCTTTTATCAGCAGAAAAGTTTTTTTGTTGGCAATGATATCACCTCCGACCTGCTTTCCGAATTTTTCCGGATCAGCATAGGCATCCAGTAGATCATCTTTCAACTGGAAACCTATACCTATATTTGTTCCGAACTCGCGGAGTGCTTTACGATCTTCTTCCGGAGCATCGGCCAGTATAGCGCCTAACTCAAGACTGAATCCTAATAACACAGCTGTCTTTAACCGAATCATGTTAATATACTCCGCTTCCGTTACCCGGTCAGTTGTCTCAAACTCCATGTCCCATTGCTGACCTTCGCATACTTCTGCTGCACACTGGTTGAATGCTTTCAGTACAACTTTGAGTTTCTCAGGTTCTATACCCAGAAACATATCATATACCTTCACCAGCATCACATCGCCTGAAAGTATAGCTGTATTTACATTCCACTTTTCGTGCACAGTTTGTTTACCTCTGCGCAACGGAGCTTTGTCCATGATATCATCGTGCATCAGGGTAAAATTATGAAAGGCCTCCACAGCAACTGCATACGGTACGATAGCCTTTGCATCATTCTTATAAAGTGAATAAGAAAGCAACGCCAGCATCGGGCGCAAGCGCTTTCCTCCCAGACTCATCAGATAACGAATGGGCTCATAGAGTGATGCGGGCTGCTTGCCGTACTTTTGTTTTGAAATTTCTTTCTCGAGTAACGACAGGTATAACTTCAGTTGCTGCATAAAGGAAGATCCGTAGACAGTATTAAACCGCGAAGGTGCGATTTTGATTTAATCTTCAAAAGATTTTTTTGCTACCTGATCAGCAAATACCAGGTCGATCAGTCGTTTATCAATATCCGTTTTCTTTACGCGCACTTTAACACGGTCGCCCAAAGTATAGATCTTCTTGCGCTTGCGGCCTACGATGCGATATTTCTTTTCATCAAACTCATAGAAATCATCCGTCAGGTCTGCAAGGCGAATCATGCCTTCACATTTTGTTTCGATGATCTCTACATATAGGCCCCACTCCGTTACACCGGAGATCAATCCTTCGTATACCTTGTTCTCGGCAGACGCCATAAACTCAACCTGCTTGTATTTAATGGAAGCACGTTCCGCATCAGCCGCACGTTTTTCACGTTCGGATGAATGCAAACTTTTCTGTTCGAAGTCTTCCTTGCTTACAGGTTTACCATCGTCCAGGTAATGCTGCAACAACCGG
>CAMLLI010000464.1 GCA_946480685.1 uncultured Flammeovirgaceae bacterium
CTTACTTCTTACTTCTTACTTCTTACTTCTTACTTCTTACTTCTTACTTCTAATTACTCAATCCCATACTTCTCCATCTTCAGATAAAGCGTTTTCCGGTCGATGTTAAGAATACGAGCCGCTTTGGATTTATTATAGCGTGCTTCCTTCAACGTGCGCATAATCATTTCGCGTTCCTGTACCTCCTGTAACGCTTTGAGATCATATACCGGTGCAGCAGGTTTACCTTTCGCCTGCAGCTCTTTAACAGCCGTAATCATCTCTACTGGTATAGCATCCATTTGTACCCGATCGCCTGTTGTAAGCAGCACAGCACGCTTCACAACATTCTTTAATTCGCGCAAGTTGCCGGGCCAGTCGTACGAAGCAAAGATGGCGAGTACTTCATCATCAAAACCTATCACATTTTTACCGAGTTCTTTATTCGCGCCCGTGCGGAAGAACGTCAGGAATTCTTCTACATCATCGTTACGTTCACGCAGCGCAGGCACCCGCATTTTAAATTCGTTCAGGCGGTGGTATAGATCTTCACGAAACTGTCCTTTACGAACACTCTCGGCAAGGTCATCGTTAGTAGCTGTAATAATGCGTACATCTACGCGTGATTCTTTGTTACTACCAACCGGACTAATGATACGCTCCTGTATAGCACGCAGTAATTTTACCTGTACTTCGTATGAAAGATTTCCCACTTCATCCAGGAACAAAGTACCACCGTTCGCCATTTCAAACTGGCCGGTCTTGTCTTGTAAAGCACCGGTAAAAGCGCCTTTTACATGACCGAACAACTCACTGGCAGCAAGATCTTTTGAGAGCGCGCCACAATCCACAGCTACAAAAGTCTGTGAGGCACGCTTGCTATGCTGATGAATGGAACGTGCTACATATTCTTTACCGGTACCGCTTTCGCCTTCAATAATCACCGACATATCGGTAGGAGCAACGAGTCGTATATACTCATGCAGTTGCTGCGACTGTACACTTTTACCTTGCACAAACGCACTGCTGCTGGTTACGGGAGCAGCTACTACTTCAGAAACTTTTCGTTTTTCTTTCTTGAGGGCCTGCGAAACGATCATGAGTAATTCATCCGGGTTTACCGGCTTGGTTATATACTCGAAGGCTCCGGCCTTGATCGCCTTGACAGCCGTACGTATATCCGAGAAGCTGGTCATGATAATTACCGGTATATCCGGTGATGTATTCTTTATATCGAGCAATACATCCATACCGGTAGCATCGGGCAGACGGTAGTCCACCAGCACCAGGTCAAATGTACCTGACGTAAACGTCTTTAATCCATCCTTTCCTTTATGACTCAGCTGAACTGAATATTTATGTTTTTTCAAAAAGCCTTCCAGTATTCTGGAAAAGGTCAGATCATCTTCAATTACTAGGATATTCGCCATACTGGCCGAAAAATAAAAAAGAAAGCCGGAATAATTCCGGCTTTCTCAAATTAACAAATAGGGATTGTTTGGAGGGCGAATTAATCTACCTTTTTACCTTCTTTGTCGAACTTCACAGTTTTAGTTTCAGCACCGTTTTTCAGTTCAACTTCGTATGTATTTTTTGCTTTGTTGTGATAAGCAGCGTTGATCAACCATCCGCGGTAATCTTCACCTTCCAATTGTTTCTTGATAGTTTGAGGAAGTTCTTCTGCCTTAATCTTTACTTTCTCATCCTGCAGTTGTGTTGACTCAGTAGCTGCCGGAGCTGGATCACTTGCTACTTGAGCGTTTGCAGCACCTATACCTGCAACTAATGCGAAAACGAACAATACTTTTTTCATGGTTTTAAAAAATTAAGTTAAACATTCATTCTGTCTCCTCCTGTTACAATTATATGCCAAGCCCAGGCACCTGCTAATAAATTACTGCTCAACAACCACTTACAAACATTGAAAGTTTTTATAGGCACGCTATACTGTTGAATTCTTCTACAACGTGTTGGAAAACATATACGTTTACCACACGATATACACACGCTATATCGCTACCTCACGCACAGCACGGTATAAACACAAAAGGACTGGCCAATATATATGCCAGTCCCTTTGTACATGTTACGACAACAAAGCAAAATTATACTTGCTTTTCCTTCGCGTTCTTGCTCTCTTCTATAACGTACGCGAGGCCGAGGCCTATACCACCGAAGATGAACAGCATGGAGAAGTACGCTACTTCTTCCTCAAGCCCGAGGTTACGCTCAAGGATATGCCCCAATAGCAAGCCTAACCCCGCTCCTATCAGCAGCAACGAAGCGCGCAATGGAAATGATGTATTCCGTACTTTGCGAACATTGAGAAACTCCGGACCTACACCCTTCTCGATCATAGCCATTCGTTCTGTATTCTCATACTTGCGCAGGTAAATGATCATTATAAAGAATCCAATAATGGAAATGATCGGAATCATGATTGCGAGGAATTCGATATTCATATACTTTATTATTTGAGATTTGCAGCTTTGACGCGTGCATTTACCATCGCGTTACACGTCTTTCATCAAAAAGTTATTCAACTATAAATTGTGAGAAAATATAGTATGGAAGCTGTAACTTCGGTTGAAGACGCTGCGTCAAACCGCGCAACATGATATTCGATCCGGATCTACCGCTAATTGACAGAATTCTGGCAGGTGAGCAGAATGTTTTTGCCGAGCTCATAAACCGGCACAAGCAATATGCATATACTATTGCCTTCAAGATTCTGCAAAACAGACCGGAGGCCGAAGAGGCTGCGCAGGATGCTTTTATTAAAGCATATCAGAACCTGGCGGGATTTAACCGGCAGGCACGATTCTCCACCTGGCTATACCGCATTGTCTTCAATACTTCCATCAGCTATAAAAGAAAGAATAACAAAGTTTTTCAAAGTATAGAGAACACGGTAATTGCTTATAACCAGGAAGGTGAAGTATCGCTGGAAAAGACAGACAAGACGCGCTATCTTAACCAGGCCATGACGAAGCTGAATGAAGCAGACCGCACGGCACTGACGCTGTTTTACCTGGATGAATTTTCGCTGGATGAAATTGCTGACATCACCGGTATGCAGGCCAATACGGTGAAGGTGCGCATACACCGCGCGCGTCAGCGACTGGCCGATGAATTGAAAATATTATTGAACCACGAAGCGTTAACTTTGTAGGACCATGAACAGACTATCACAAGCTCAGGAAGATATACTGCTGGAATACCTGGATGGTACGCTGGCTTCTTCCGAAAAAATAAAACTTGAAGAAGAGCTTCGCACAAACGTGTTGCTCCGGTCGCGACTGGATGAATTGCGTGCGGTGCACACTATATTTCAACACACATCTTTTGAACAGCCTTCGCGTGATTTTACAGAGCGTGTTATACTGAAGCTCGATACAGCTCCGCTGCCCTCACCTTCCCGTTGGTCTATACGCAATGCTATATTTCTGCTGATCGGTGTATTGACTGCGATTGGTACTATATCTGTGCTCATTGCCTCCGGTGTATTTGACGGTACAACCAGCATCAGCCTCGATAATTCTTCACTACCACAGAAAATTATTCAGCAGGAGATTCCGGCTTTTACATTCAGCGGCAAGCTGATCATGAACATTATTATCATGCTCAACATTGTGGTGGGATGGATATTGCTGGACAAGGCTATATTACGGCCTTACTTTCAACGGAGGATGCAAGCGTAGATGTTGTGTTGAGGTGTTGATGTGTTGGGGTGTTGGTGTTCGTTGAGGTGAAGATATACTGTCTATACCTCGATATCTATATATACCTGTTTAGAGGCCGCCTTCGGGTTTTTGTTCTTTGGGTTCGGGGCATTCTATCTTCCAGTCTTTGGAGAGAGCGATGGTTCCTTCTTTTGCTTTCTTGATCACTTCATCGCGCTTGCTGCTGAATTTGCAACCTATATCTACATAACGATACTTGGCTCCGTCTACCTTGAAATTAAAATGACAGGTGTTGGACGCTTTGTGAGTCTTCATGCACGAGAACTCTATATTTTCTCCCTGGTAGTAGTTTGTGAATCCGGTTAATGCAATGAACGAGAGAAGTATACAATAAAAAACAGTTTTCATAGTAAGCATCCATTTGAAGGTATGTACCAAAGGTAGAAAAGACTTCAGGTAATATAAACACGCCAGGCAGCCGTTAGGCGACTGTACCTGCTTTGTAAACAAAAAAGCCCGCAGTATAACCGCGGGCTTCGTATTGTAATCAAATGCCTGATTAATAGCGATAGTAATCCGGTTTGAACGGACCTTTTGTCTCTACGCCAATGTATTTAGCCTGAGCATCTGAAAGAACATCAAGCTCTACACCGATTTTCTTCAGGTGCAATGATGCCACTTTTTCATCGAGGTGTTTCGGCAGCATATATACTTTGTTCTCATACTTGTCGGAGTGATTCCAAAGTTCTAACTGTGCCAGTGTCTGGTTCGTGAACGAGTTAGACATTACGAATGAAGGGTGTCCCATAGCGCAACCCAGGTTTACAAGGCGACCTTCAGCCAACAGAATTACCTGGCGGCCGTTCTTCAAAGTATATAGATCTACCTGTGGTTTGATCTCATCTTTTGTTGCGTTCTTGTTAAGCCATGCTACATCGATCTCGTTATCGAAGTGCCCGATGTTACAAACAATAGCCTTGTCTTTCATGCTGAGGAAGTGACGCTCAACCACGATGTTGAAGTTACCGGTCGCCGTAACT
>CAMLLI010000465.1 GCA_946480685.1 uncultured Flammeovirgaceae bacterium
ATACAGGAGATGATTCCCGCAGTAGCCGAAGAAAAGCTTGCTGACTTCATCGATGTATTTTGCGAACAGGGATTCTTTACAACCGAGGATACCGAACGCATTGTAGAGGAAGGAAAGCGTTATGGAATGAGACCGCGTATTCATGCCAATCAGCTTCATCGTTCCGGCGGTGTGCAGGTTGGTGTTAAAACAAATGCTCTCAGTGTAGATCATCTCGAAAATATAGGAGACGAAGAAATTGAAGCATTGAAGAATAGCAACGTAATGCCTACTGCTTTGCCCGGTGCAGCCTTCTTTTTAGGATTGCCCTTTCCTCCTGCACGACAACTGATTGATGCCGGACTGCCGCTTGCTATTGCATCCGACTATAACCCCGGCTCAGCACCGAGTGGCAACATGCCATTGATGGTTGCTTTCGCCTGTATAAAAATGAAAATGACTCCGGAAGAAGCTATCAATGCAGCGACCATTAATACCGCAGCGGCTTTGGGTGTCGAGGAAACTCACGGCAGTATAACAAAAGGTAAAGCAGCCAATGTGTTTATTACAAAGCCTATACCTTCACTTGCATTTTTGCCATACGCTTTCGGGAGCAGTGTTGTTGACACGGTGATCCTCAACGGAAAACTATATCCTTCCGAAATATAGCCTTGTAGAATAACTGTTGACTATTCGGTAGCAGTAATATACTCAAACCGGTAGTAGTTCCGGTGCCAGATGAATATACCTGCGAGTAAATGAATCGCAGTGAACACGATCAGCGGAATTTTAAACAATACCAGCACGATGAGCACCATGGCCAGTATAAATACACGCGACATCAGTTGTTCCTGTGTACGATCTTTGGCATAAAGCAGTCCTTGCTGAAATACGAGCATCGATACAAAGAATAAAATGCTTTGCAGCAATACCCCTGCCGGAAGCGAGGTGGGGAAGTAGGTTATCAGTAAACCAATCTCAACCAGAGTGAGCAGCAGTATAGTTGTTAAGGTATATAAGAATCTTTTAAAGAACGATAGCGGCAATTGTCTGACCAGGCTAAAATGAAAGTTTTCAAATTGGTGTAGCTCCAGTAACAGGGGTACCTGTGCAGAAGCAGCGATCACGATGCCCATGGCCAGTAAGCGGTGATCATACGTATCGGTTCCGTATAGGTATATAACAGCCAAAAGCAAAGCACCACTAAATATTTTGCTGCCGACTAACACCAGCGGTTGCCTTCTTAAAATCCATTCGGGGAAAAAGATCGGGTAAGGTTTGCTGAATGTTCGATCGAGGAGGCGTTTAAATTTATTCACTTTGCGCTCCTGGTCCGGGTGATTCAACATATAGTATAACTTCATCGTGGCCAGGATCATTAATACGAGGAGCATGAGTACCACGAGCCCCACGGATAGAATAAACTGGTGTTTTATCGCGATAGCGATCAGAAATATACCATAAAGTGTAGCCGGAGCAGCCTGGTTAAAAACAGTAAGAAATGCAGCGGTCCATTGTTCACTGTGTTTCAGCAACGCGAATGTGAACAGAAATTCATTTTCACTTCTGCGCAGCGCTTCCGTGTTGAACGCTGTCACTTTAAGTATATATAGCGTCCAGATAGCAAAGGGTATTAGCAGCAACAGCGGACTGCTTACAAAGAACTCAGCCAGCGCTATATGATCGTGACTGCGCATAAAGCCTCCGGCAAGTCCGATCACCAACAGAAAGAAACTTGCATTCTGCCGGTAATACTCACGGACAAATACGCGTTGCGCGATAATGTTTTCAGGCTTCATCCGGCACCAGCGTTTTGTTTGCAACGGTATAGATACCTTTCACCGGCAGTTGCTCACTCTCCAGCACCTGGTGAGAGGAAAGGAGAAACGTTACACCTTCTCGGGTAACGCGATCTTCAATCAGGCGTAAGAGTATATTTCGTGAAGCTTCATCCAGTGTGATCAAGGGCTCATCCAGTATAATAAGTTCAGGAGCTCCCAGGAATGCGAGTGCCAGTGATACTTTCTTCAGCATCCCGCTGGAATGCGTCTCACAAGGTTTCTCATAATAAGCGTTGATACCAAACGCATCCACCAGCGATTGTTGCTGCGCTGCCGATGCACCTTTCGCCTTACCGATGAAGCTGAACAGATCTTTAGGCGTAAGAAAGCCTGGGTACTGCGGCTCGGCTTCGCTATAGTTTACCTTTTTACGATAAGCGATAGGTTGATGGTGCAACGATGGTCCGCCTTCAAAACGAACGGAGCCACGGCATGGATGCAAACCCGCCAGCGCTTTGAAAAACGTAGTCTTGCCCGAACCATTTTTCCCTTTGATCCAGTAAACGCCCTGGGTAAAACTGACCTCAGAAAGTTCCAGAATCAGCTGATCGCCATAGCTTTTTGAGAAATTTTCGATCACCAGCATACGACCTTCTTGAGTTGATAAAAAATATTTTGGCGTTTGTCTTAAACTTTTTCGGGTTTGTCGCATCTAATAGTAAAGAAAGCGGCTAATGCCCGAACTTTGGTTTAATATTTGTCGTACATATCGAAAATAGAATTACAAAAACATGCGCTTGGGAAGAATACTTATGGTGATGATCATGGCCGGGGCAGCAGCTCTGGAGGTGATCGCGCAGGAGCGCGAACAAAACAATCCGCCGGTACAGTCTGAACATATTGATATAATTAAGTCAGTACGGATATTTCCGAATCCGGCCGTTGAATTTGTTCACGTACGCATTGATCAGTTCAAAGCAGAAGATATCAGATTATCGCTCCACAATATTATTGGTAACGAGGTAAGCACCGAAACCGAGATCGTTGATGAACACGAGATCCGCGTTCGCGTAAAAGACCTGGCTTCCGGTTATTACCTGTTGGCTATGAAGGACAAGGATTCCAAATTTACCAGTACGTTCAAGTTCGTTAAGAAATAGAAGTCTATCGAGAGATTCTTACTATCCTTTTCATTTACGGGCCATCATTTCAACAGTCTTCGTAAGGCATTGCCGAAGCTTTTCACTTCGTCTTCGGTAGTGTCGAATGAGCACATCAGTCGTACTTCAGAAGTCTTTTCATCCCACACATAGAAATAATGTTCCTGTTGCAATGCCGGAATAACCTCCGGAGGCAGCAAGGCAAAAATCCCGTTGGCGTCTACCGGCCGCGTTATCTGCACGTTGGCACTTCTCAATTCATCTTCCAATAATTTAGCCATGCGGTTTGAATGCGTGGCATTTCGTTTCCACAGATCATTACTTAGCAGCGCTTCGAATTGTGCGCTGATAAAACGCATCTTCGAATGAAGCTGCATGCCTTGCTTGCGTATATATTTGAAGTATTGGGCAGGCTCCGGGTTGAAGAATACAATCGCTTCTCCGAACATCATACCGTTCTTCGTTCCTCCAAATGAAAGTACATCTACACCGGCATCGCGTGTAAACGAAGCAAAGTCTTTATTTAAACTCGCAGCAGCGTTGGAAATGCGCGAGCCATCCATGTGTAGAAAGAGATTATTCTTTTTAGCAACCGCAGCTATAGCTTTTACTTCATCTATAGTATATACCGTTCCATACTCCGTAGACTGTGATATCGATATAACTTTTGCCTGCGGATGATGCTGATCATCCACGCGCTGTATTTTATTTTGAATTTCGTGCGGGTATATCTTTCCGTCTTGAGTAGGAATGGTGATCAGTTTACTGCCCAGAAATTTTTCAGGTGCCGTAGATTCATCAACATTGATATGCGCAAGATCTGAACAGATGATCGAGTTGAACGAACGCGTCAATGCACTTAGTCCTAAAACATTGGCACCCGTGCCGTTGTAGGCAAAGTAAACTTCAATGTCGTTGCCCAGGTGTTCCTTAAACTTCGCGACAGCACGTTCGGTATATTCATCGGCACCATACGAACCTGCATGGGCCGTGTTGGCGCGCAGTAATGCTTCCATTACTTCAGGATGTACACCGGAGTAATTATCGCTTGCAAAAGTCTTCTTCATGCGTTCTTGTCTTTCTGTTTATGATTGAGTTTCTCCAGTATATCATCCATCAGGTCAACCTGCAGTTGCTGGATTTCCATGAGCCTTTGATTTTGCTGGAGCAGTAAATGATCGATCTTTTCGTGCAGCAACCTGATCTCAAGCTCTGCCTTCAGATTTACTTTATAGTCGTGTTCAGATCGGATGCGGTCTTTCGCTTCCTGCCGGTTCTGACTCATCATAATGATAGGCGCCTGAATCGCTGCGAGGCAAGAGAGTATAAGATTCAATAAGATGAATGGATACGGATCAAACGGTTTGCTTGCCAGGATGAATATATTGATACCCATCCACAATACAATAAAGGAAAAGAAGGTGATAATGAATGTCCAGCTTCCGCCAAACTCCGCGATGCGGTCGGCCAGGCGATCGCCAAAGGCAAGTTCTTTATCCAGTGTGGGCTCGATGTTCTGAACGAGTAACTCGTTTTCATTTACACTGTTCAGAACATCGCGCTCCAGTTTGGAAAGTTCTTTGCCTTCAGCCCGCAGCATGTGCTCCATGAATTTCTTCCGATACTTCATGAGCTCATCAAGTGATATATAGGAGTCACCGGTAAAGTTGTGATGCTCCGACTGGATCATCTTTAATATAGCAGGTCTGATCTGGTGACCGGATACTGCATCAGCTACCGGTAACTCCCGGTTGGTGATATGACACTTTACCTTGCGCA
>CAMLLI010000466.1 GCA_946480685.1 uncultured Flammeovirgaceae bacterium
CATAAAAGCAATCACAGCGCTTCCGCGGATTGGACAAGCTGATGACATTGGCAGCGTGGTAGCATTTCTATGTTCTGATGATGCTAAATGGATAAACGGACAGCGTATTGAAGTAGCAGGTGGGATGTATTTATAATCCACCGGCCTCTTCCAAATAACGAAGCATGGCATCGTCTGAGTATAAGTAAACCAAGTCCTGAATGACATGCACTAAGGAAGCTACAAATAGTATCAACAAATGAATACCAAACATTCGAAGAGATGAAAACGGGAGCAACGGTTGCTTAATAATACGCCTTAAAACAAAATATATCAGAATAGTAAATGGTGATAATATGATTGCAACAACAACACTAGCAAATATTCTCCCGACAACAAACCCAACAGGAGCCTTTTGCAGCGCATTCATTTCACTATAGACGGATACAATTGCAAAATAATGTATGCCATACGACATACATATAGAGAGCAGTTCCGCCAATGACAATAATACAATTCCAATGTTCCTTCTCATAAAAATGCTCGCACATAACGCGCTCAAAGTTACAGTTATTGAAACCAATATTGCGTACCTTAGTATAACAATATGCAAAATACCTATGTAGATATACCAACGATCAGCGACCTGCACAAAATGTACAGTTGTCCGAGCCCGAAGCATCCGTTGGTTTCATTTGTTCGGTTACACGAAATAGCCGCGACAACTTTCGTGAAGAAGAGAACTTTTACCGCCTCGGCTTTTATTCGGTATACCTGAAACAACTGGCCGGTTCTATGAAATACGGAAAGTCGCAATACGATTTCGATGAAGGCACCTTGGTATTTACTGCCCCCGGACAAGCGATAGCTGTGAAACGCTATATATCGTACAACGAAGGCTGGGGTTTATTCTTCCATGCCGACCTGCTACACCGCACCGAACTCGGTCGAAGGATAAACCAATATACTTTCTTTCAATACGACACTAATGAAGCACTGCACGTCTCAGATGATGAAAAGAATATACTGCGCGATTGTGCAGAAAACATAAAACGTGAGTATTCACAAAACATCGATAAACATTCACACGCGCTCATCGTAAGCAACATCGAACTACTGTTAAATTATTGCAACCGTTTTTACGATCGTCAATTCATTACCCGCACCAAAGTAAACCACGATATAGTACAGCAATTTGAAAGTGCACTGCAATCATACTTTGATCAGGATACACTTATCAATATAGGTCTACCCGATGTAAAGTATTTTGCTGAGCAGCTACATCTTTCTCCTAATTACCTGTCCGACTTACTAAAGCGCTATACCGGCAAAACAACACAGGAGTATATACATCTTCAGTTAATAGAGAAAGCGAAATCATTACTCTGGAGTTCTGATAAATCAATAAGCGAAATAGCTTACGATCTAGGTTTCGAACATCCTTCGCATTTCACAAAAATATTCAAGGCAAAGATGGGCAAGTCTCCGAAGGAGTTTAGATTGAATTGAGGTATGAAAACAAAGCCCCGAATGTCGGGGCTTTTTTGAGACAACGCTTCGCCATTTTGTCTTCCTAAACTTCTTCCAATTCCGTTGTCTGTTAGCAACAGTCGAGTTTACGGTTTCGTAACCATGCGGGAAGCAATACGAACATCCACTTTTGTTGCCATACATAAGTCTGGCAAGTCTAACGTTCGAAATTTTGATTGGAAAATTAAAATGTCCGAATTCATCGACACCAAATGCCTTCTGCATTTGTTTTCTTCTGTTCATAAGAGCATCATTAGGGTTAACCTAATGCAGTGCTCCTTTTCGGGTATATTTTAATTGGTTCATATGATGTATATACGTTACAAAGATAATACGCATAAGACATGTAATAAGAAAAATACACAACGCATTTACTCCAAAATCAAAACTTGTTCTATATTTGCACCACAATAAATAATTCAAAATGAAACCAGGAGTAAACATCCAAAACCAAAACACGCTTCCTAGATACGCCTCGTATTTAACAGGAACAGCCATTGGGTTTTGCCCTGGGTACATGTATAGATAACATCACAGTGCTGATGTATACAAGCCCCGGGTAAAACAAACCCGGGGCTTTTTATTTTCCCTGATAGTCAAGATATATAGCCTGATGAAAACACATCGGAGTGGCGCTGCCATGTCTTTTTGAAACGCATATATAGTTCACTATATCTAAAATACAACTACTAACATTCTTAATTTAATAAACTAATGAAAGAATACCACAAGATTCAGACTGTGTTCTTACGCAGTCCTGAAACCAATTTTAAACAACTGATGGAAGGTCACTGGGCATTGCCAGAATTTGAGACACTGAAAGATATTCCATGGACCTGGACCGAAAAGATTGACGGCACCAACATTCGCATTATGTGGAATGGCAGTGAAGTGCGCTTCGGTGGTAAAACTGATGATGCGCATATACCTACCTTTCTGTTAAATGTACTACAGAAGAAATTTACCGTAGATACTATGAAACAAATCTTCAACGATGCTACTGAAGTATGTCTGTACGGTGAGGGCTACGGTAACAAAATTCAAAAAGATGGTAATCGTTATATCGCTCTGGGTACTGACTTTATTTTGTTTGATGTGAAAGTCGGCAACTTCTGGCTGTCTCGTGAAAACGTGGAAGACGTTGCTAACAAACTACAAATAGACATCGTACCAATTATCGGTACCGGCAGTTTGCTGGAAGCAGTAGATTTTGTAAAGAGGGGCTATACCTCCACCATTTCACACGATAAGAATCATATCGCTGAAGGTCTCATCATGAAGCCTAAAGTAGATTTATTCAATCGACAAGGTCACCGGGTTATTGCTAAAATCAAATTCCGCGATTTTAAGCGATGAAGCATTTATATTCTCAGCAGGGGGATTATCCCCCTTGCATAATAATTGAACACATTTCAGCTTTACATTACGTTATCCATTAAATGCTTCGGCACTTAAAAATTCACATGAGAAAATTATTTCTGGACGATCTCCGAACAATAGACATGGTGTACGATAAAACGTTGGAGGATGATTTTGACATTGTAAGAAGCTATGATGAATTCGTAAACTATATTCGTACACATGGCCTCCCTGACTTTATAAGCTTCGATAATGACTTGGGACTTGACATTAACGGAGAAGTTGCCCCAGATGGATATGCCGCTGCAAAATGGCTTGTCTATGAATCCGGATTGGACCTGAGTAAGCTTACATTTAAAGTTCATTCCGCGAATCCTGTGGCAGCCGAGCAAATAAGAGGACTGCTTACAAACTATATTGCCTTTATTAATTCACAACAACATCCGTTGCCGGGGGATTAATCCCCACGGCAATGGATGATATTATACATCTATAGATTTCTCAATTTGTATTTGCTTCAAGAAAAACTCATCATGCGAAACCACAATCAATGTACCCTGATACTCATTAATCGCAGCTGTTAGAATTTCAAGATTTTGAATATCGAGGTTGTTGGTTGGTTCATCCAGTATAATTATATCGGGTGCGCGATTGCCGATTGTTAAACAGCAGAGCATCAATCGCATTTTTTCTCCACCACTAAGTGCGCTGCACGACTTGTCCCAATCTTCTCTGGGAAAAAGAAAGCGATTGAGACGAATCTTTACTTCGTGCTCCTGCAGATTTGTGATATTATACTTTTGAGCTTGATCGTAAACGCTCAATGAATTGTCGATCAATGAATAATCCTGATCGATATAGATTGTTTTTACATCTGCCCTCTCAATTATACCTATAGAAGGGTCAAGCAATCCCAGTATAATTTTTATCAACGTTGTTTTGCCAGAACCGTTAGCACCTTTAATCGCTATACGGTCACCGCTCCGTATCTGAAAATCAAGATGCAACTTCCAGAGTAACGCGCTGTTATAGGTATAGTTTATTTTGTTAGCCGTTACCAACACTTTACCACGATGAAGCATTGCATTATCAAGATTCATCTTCATCGTGTCAATATCCGGAAGCTCTTTACGCAGTTGATTCACCTCTTGCGCTATGGTGCCGATCTTTTCCGCATGAACACCTTTCAATCGTGCAGTACTTTTTTCTGCGTTGTTCCTGAACGTGTTCATCATGATGGTGGGCAGCCCGGCCTTTTCCTGTTTCTTCTTGCCGCGAGCATCAAGTTTCTCTTGGCGCTCCATCGACTCACGTTCAACCTCTTTCGCTTTGCGAAGTGCTTTCGTTTTACTCTTTAGCTCCTGCGTCAATGCATTATTCTCAATTTGCTTTTGCTCGGTATAAAAATCATAATTACCACCATATACGGTTATGCCATGCTTATTCATTTCATATACAACAGGCAACAGATTAAGCAAGGTACGATCGTGACTAACCACCATCAGTGCATGACTGGCAGATGCTATATAATCATATAAGATTGCCCTGCTATATATATCCAGATGATTGCTCGGCTCATCGAGTAAAACCATTTCGGGTTGATGAATCATGATACCGGCCAGGAAAACTTTAGTCTTTTGTCCGCCACTAAGTGATGACATGGATTGGTTCAGATCGAGTCCAGCTAAACTCCAATGCGCAAGTGCTTCCTGGCAACGTTCTTCTATCGACCAGTTGTTGTCGAGCAATGCCAGATTCGTATCCGTAACTTCACCGCGCAGGATTTCGTGCAGGGCATGAAGCTTAGACTCAATCCGCAACGCTTGGGCT
>CAMLLI010000467.1 GCA_946480685.1 uncultured Flammeovirgaceae bacterium
AGAGCGTTTTTCTTTTTGCACCAGCAGTACATCACATTTAAAACAAGAGCGACCTTGGGGTTTCTCGCGGGAGAAGTGCATTCTATAGTCAGAGCGGCACGCTCGAAATGACGCGCGAAGCTATACCGTCACCTCGAGCGAGCTATATTATGTACATATCTTCACTTTCCCTGCGAGAGGCCCCGAGTTCGGAGCAGCGTTACGGATTTTACAGAGCGTTTTTCTTTTTGCACCAGCAGTACATCACATTTAAAACAAGAGCGACCTCGGGGTTTCTCGCGGGAGAAGTGCGTTCTATAGTCAGAGCGGCACGCTCGAAATGACGGTAAGCTAATTTTCCAGGATCATATTCATCGTGCGTATATCGGGTTTAAAGAAAGGTGAACCTTCTTCAGCCAGTATGAGCCTGTAACGACCGCCAATGCGTTGAGATTTTTTATGGATCAGCATCATCGGTAAACCAACAGCTACCATTGCTATAGATGCTTTTGTAACATCCTGGTTCAGGGAAGGATCGCCTTGTATCACGGAAACATTTAATTGATCCACCAGGAAATACCCGGCACCACCAATCACCAGCAAGCCCCCGAATACATTTCGGAAATTCCGTTGATCAAAATATATACGTTCAATAGAATGAAATGGTACCACCTCCGTATGTGCTAATACGGCCGTATCATAAACATTGCTTACATAACTTCGTCTGCGCGTATCGCTTCCTTTTACTTTGAAAAGAATTTCATCACCGATATTAAGCCGGAGTAATACTTTCTCACCCTTCAGCAACACCAGTTGTTTCTGAGCCATACACGCAGGCGCTACCATCAGCAACCCCAGCACTACACCAATAACATATCGTTTCAAATGTGTAATTATTTTAACGTTTAAAGATATTGAATACAGATGACGTAACCCCACAAAAAGTTCTAACCCACAGTAAATTCCCCAACATCAACACCCGAACACGCCAACACCTCAACACACCTCGCTGTTTGAATTTTATAGTGAATAGTTTGAATATCGTAATCGCACGGCAGATTGATCCGATACATTTGTCACCGTTAAGAGTAAAGAACATCGGAGCTGGCTTCTTTAAATACATTCAACGCTGTTCCGCCAGAGGTTATGCAAGGAGCTCCGGTCATTGTTAAACGTTAAAACCAAATTGTATGAAGTACAGAAAATTAGGCAAGACGAACGAAAAACTTTCTGCTATAGGATTGGGCTGCATGGGGATGAGCTTTGCATACGGTGCTACCGATGACAAGGAGTCTATCGCAACCCTGCACCGCGCACTCGACCTCGGTATAAATTTCTGGGACACGGCTGATATATATGGTCCCTATACCAATGAAGAACTTATCTCGCAGGTGCTTGTGCCCAATCGTGACAAGATTTTTATTGCTACGAAGTTTGGTTTCCGCATGCGCGAAGATCGCTCTACATATTTCGATGGTTCGCCGGCACACATGCGCACCGCTATAGAAGGAAGTCTGAAGCGACTGAAGATCGATGTGATCGATCTATACTACGCACACCGCATTGATGCATCTATACCGGTACAAGAAATGGTGGGTGCTATGGCAGAGCTCGTAAAGGAAGGCAAGGTTCGTTACCTCGGATTATCAGAAGCATCGGCAGCATCTATACGCAAGGCAAATGCGGTGCATCCTATTGCAGCACTGCAGAGTGAATATTCATTGTTGACACGCGATGTTGAAAAAGAAAACCTCCCGGTATGCCGTGAGTTGGGTATAACGTTGGTGCCGTATAGTCCGCTGGCGCGTGGACTCATGACGAACACCGTTGATAAAGATTCATTATCATCGACAGACTTCCGCAGATCATTGCCTCGCTTTGACGAACAGCATTGGGACAACAATCAGAAACTCGCAGAACGTTTCTCTGCTATAGCGGCTGACAAGCAATGTACTCCGGCACAACTCGCACTCGCGTGGGTACTCGCGAAAGGAGAGGATATTGTACCTATACCGGGCACCAAGAAAAGAAGGTATCTCGAAGAAAACGCAAAAGCAACCGAGGTTGTATTAACACCGTCTGACATAAAAACACTGGAAGCACTGGTAGAAGAATATCCGAATGTAGGCAACCGGTATAGCGAAGGATCACTGAAACTAGTGAATCGATAAGTATATATTTGATCTGTAATTTTTTTTAAAATATGAGTATAACCATAGCATGCATCGGTCTCGGCAACATGGGCTATCCGATTGCAAAGAATATTATCACCAGCGACAAAGGCTTCAAGGTAAACCTATATAATCGTTCGCCTGAAAAAATAAAAGACCTTGTGTCACTGGGCGGAGAGGCTGTCGCTACGATTGCCGATGCTGTGAAGTCAGCCGACATTATTGTAACGATGGTAAGCGATGATGCAGCATTGAATCAAATCTCGGAAGAACTGCTGCCCGCGCTGAAGAAAGGAAGTATACATTTGTCAATGAGTACGATCAAGGCTGAAACGTCTCAACAACTCGCAGAGAAGCATGAACAGCGAGGAGCTATATACTTGGCCTCACCAGTAATGGGGCGACCACCCGCAGCCGCTGCAAAACAACTATTTATACTGTTGTCGGGTGACGAAGCTGCGAAGGAGAAAGTCAAGCCTGTGTTGGAGGCAACGAGTCAGCGTACATTTGATTTCGGCAGCGACCCTGCTATAGCACACACGGTAAAGGTAATGATGAACTTCATGATCTTTACAACTGTGGAGTTACTCAGTGAGGTAATGCTGATGGCAGAGAAGACTGGCATCGATAAAAATATACTGTTGGATACCATGCTCAATACCATTTACGGAGCTCCGGTGTTTAAGGTATACGGTCCGCTGGTGGCGAAGGAAGAAGATAGCCCGAATGGTTTTGCTATACAGCTCGCCAACAAAGATCTGCGTCTTGCACAAGAGACGGCAGCAGCGGCAGGCGCTTCTTTACCGTTGGCAGAATTGATACGCGCGCATTTTGAAAGTATGATTGCTGCGGGTGGAGGGAAGAAAGATTTGCCGTTGCTGATTTCGCATTTGCGCGAGCACGTGGAGGTAAATCCATTGCACTAAGGACACAAGAAGGCACGGAGTTACACAAAGTATATTTGGTAACTCTGTGTATTACTTTTGTCGTTGTGATGTATTTATATTTTAGTATAAAAGTTAAAAATCGATCCTTTTTGTGGTATATGGGATAAATAGGGACAATATTTAAAACATAAAGGTTGGCTTCGGTAACGAGCCAGCCTTTTTTGTTGCTATCGTTACCAGACATCGTTGTCACTCTCCGTATTGATAATAAAGGAGGTATAACTTCCTCTTATAATTACCACTTCGAAGGGATTTACTTTAGGATAATTCCTTTTCAACTTTGACGTGTTAATCCTTTGTAAAGCGGTAGCGCTTCTTTTCAATCACCCCCGATCAGAACGCTGCTTATGGTGTTGTTCAGGAAAGCAGTAGAAGGATTCTCTGGCTTCATCTGTAGTTCGTTGCCGTACAGATTTATCAAAGCGTAAACAAAGCAATAAATATATGGTTGATTTTATCAGAAGCTACGTGACGGCCGTTCACAACGCAGAGGCTGCATGTTTGCATGTAACGTTTAAAGGGTTTATTAAATACGATGAGTTGGTGGAAGTGATCGCGTATGAGTTGGAGATGATCCGTCACTATAAACTTAAAAAGTGTTTGGTTAACCTTCGCGAGATCAGTGTGTACCCGGATGGAGGGCAGGAGTATATCCGGGATGTATGGTTTCCGCAGGTAATAAAGGAGGGGATTGAGTTCGCAGCATTTGTTGTACCGGACGATACGTTTGGCAAAATTTCTATGCAGGAAGCACATAACTATCCGCAGAGCAACCTGCTCATGAAACATTTCAACGATGCAGATCATGCCCTGGCGTGGCTGATGTCGCAGTAAGCATAACCGACATCTGTGTTACTTTGACGAAGTATATTCAAATTGTATCGATTGGGTTTTGAGGTGTGGTATATTTTAAGAAATTGCAATACCGAATCTCTTAACCCAAACTATACATGCGAACCCTCCACTGTTTTATTCTTTCTGGTATTTTTTTGCTATCAATTTCACTGCCGGTTGCAGCTCAGAAGAAATCACTTCGCGCTGATCTGGAACAGATCGTTAAATCGGCCGATGCGCGGGTAGGCATAGCGTTGCTTCACCTTGAGAACCGCGATACATTAAGTATACATGGCAAACAGCACTTCCCCATGCAAAGTGTTTACAAATTCCCGCTTGCCATGGCCGTATTGAGCGAAGTAGATAAAGGCAAGTTATCACTCGATCAGAAAGTACATATCCGTAAAGAAGACATGCTCCCCAACACGTGGAGCCCGATGGCTAAAAAGTATCCGCAGGGAAATGCAGATGTACCGCTACGTGAACTGATTATGAGTACGGTATCATTAAGCGATAACAATACCTGCGATATGTTGTTCAGAATGCTGGGCGGTCCGAAGAATGTGGAGCGCTATGTACACGGACTTGGTGTAAAAAATATAGCCATCGTTGGCACCGAAGAAGAAATGCACCTCGACTGGAATGTACAATTCACCAACTGGAGCGAACCCATCGCGATGGTACAGTTGCTGGATATATTCTATAAACAGAAAGCATTGTCCAAAGCAAATAACGAACTCCTGTGGAAGTGGATGGTAGAAACACCA
>CAMLLI010000468.1 GCA_946480685.1 uncultured Flammeovirgaceae bacterium
TGTCACCTGACGGATCAACACTATATTTTGCACGTGTATTGTCATCACTCAATACCGGCGGACAATATGCAGGCTCTGATGCCTGGTTCAGCCGCTACGATGCTGCCACGGGTGCGTGGAGTAAAGCCGATAACAAACTGAAGATAAACAGTAACAACACCGAAGCGGTGATCGGCATCAACGCGAAAGGAGATATACTCTACCTGCTCAGCACATCGGCAACTAAAAAAACACAAGGCATTTTCTTCTCGCGAAAGCAAGGTGCTATATGGAGCAAGCCTGAGCTCATCCCGGTGCAGGGATTGGACTCACAGCAGTTCCTCGGCATATTCGTTTCGCCCGATGCAGATGTAATTTTTATTTCCATGCGTGGTGAAGACGCTATAGGTGAAGAAGATCTGTATGTAAGTGTAAAGAACAACAAAGGGGAGTGGTCTGCTCCAAAGAATCTTGGACCAACGATTAACACTTCCGGTTTTGAGATTTCTCCGTATCTCTCACAAGATAAGAAGCGACTATATTTCTCAAGCAACGGTCATGGCGGTTTGGGTGACGCCGACATCTTCGTTTCCGATCGCCTCTTTGATTCATGGGAAGCATGGTCTGTTCCGAAAAATGTTGAGAAGATAAACTCCAAAAATTTTGATGCATACTTTTCGCTCTATGGCGACAGCGTTGCTTACTTTGTGAGCAACCGCAGTGGTTCATCAGCAGACATTTATAGTGTTAAACGCATAAAACCAGTTCGTGAAGTTTTAACCGATTCGCGTAACTATCTGAGTAAAGCAGAAGTACAAAAACTGGTCGGAGCAGTAACTACGGTATATAATTTTACGTTGGCGTCATCGACACTCTCTGAGAAACAAAATCAACAACTCATGCAGTTAGCCCAGGCCTTTGCACCAAAGAGCGAGATTAAACTTCACTTGATCGCTCATAAATCCAAAGAATCGACATCGCTTGAAATTTATCAGAAAAGATTGTTTACAATACTCGATCAATTGAAGCGGGGCGGCATCGCGGGAGCAAGAATTACATTCGGTATCGATCAGAATGATGCGACATCGATTTCGGAAGAAGGGCAGGTAGATATTCTTTTCTACAGATAACAGAATATGAGATTAACCGTATTAATTTTAGTATTTTTGATCTAACCACGTACAGATGGATTTTTATCTTATTTTAAGAACTCTTCAGCGCAGACTTTGGGTGTTAATTGTGTTTCCTCTCATAGCCGTTGCCTGTGCTGTTTTTTTTGTGCTGCGGATGGATAAGATTTATAGTTCCTATGCACATCTTGCTACTGGTTTTACTGCTGACGATGCTGTAAGACTGAATGATCAATCATCTAATTCTTTTGAAGTCAATACACGTTTTACAAACGTAATTGAGTCCATGCATTCCATGCCGGTGTTAAGCCTGGTATCGTATCAGCTCATGCTTCATGATCTTGAAAATGAGACACCTTTCCGGAAAATTGAAGACGACAAAGCACTGGACTTCCCACTCACTGAATCGTTTTTAACCAAAGCAAAAGAAGCCTTCAAAAACCAGGCTGCTGAAGCGAAGCCAATCAATACATCCGACCCGTTTGGTTACCAGCTTTACGAACTTTTAAAAGCGTACGGCTACGACTATGAATCATTGTCGGAAGATTTCAACATCAAACGTTTAACAACGTCTGATTTTATCTCGGTAGATTTCAGCTCCGAGAATCCGTTTCTCTCCGCGATGGCCGTTAACACACTGTGCCAGGAATTTATCCGCTATAACAAAGTATTGAAAGGCGATCGCTCATCGGAGTCTATCGACTTTCTCGAAAATCTGGTGCGCGACAAAAAGCGTGTACTCGATGAGAAGGAAGCGATGCTGAACGATTTCAAAGTAAACAACAACGTATTCAACTACGGTGCTGAAAGCGAAAGCAAGATCGCGCAGATAACAGAATACGAATTGAGCAAAGAGCGCGAAGAGAAGAACATCAATGCGTTGAGACTTTCACTCGCACAACTCAACGAGAAGATACAGGGCGGTGCAAGTGCTAACCAGCAGGAAGTTATACAGATCAATCAACGCATCATTGATCTGCGCAGACGTATCGCTGACATTACCAACACCGGAACCGAGGCAGAGAAAGCAACACTGGGTCGCTTACGGGATGAACTGCAACTTGAGGCCAGCCGTCTTGATTTCCTTAATCAGACAAAACAACAAGATCAATTAGGCGATCTCACAAAAGAGCGCGACAAAGTAAAGCTCGACCTGGAAATAGCACAGTCGAATCTGGCATCGGCAGATCTTGCTTTGCGCAGATTGAAATATGATGTTTCAGGTTTTGCTACCAAAGAAGCAAAGATCTCCGAACTGCAACGCGATGTACAGGTTGCTTCGGATGAATACCTGGATGCACAGGATAAATTGAATTCATCACGTAACAAAGCGCTTGTAGTAGGCAGCTCATTGCGCCAGATACTCGAAGCACAACCAAGCCTCGAACCGGAACCCTCAAAAGGTATACTCATTATAGCACTTGCTGGTATAGGTTCATTTGTGATTTGTGTGGTGGTGTTATTGCTCATCGAGTTTGCTGACATGAGCATTCGCATACCGATAAGACTGGAGCGCCTCACCGGACTTTCAACGATTGGTTCATTGAACCAGATCAAGATAAAAGGATTTGATCTTCGTAAAACATTTGCAGCGAAAGCCACCGATCGCGAGTCCACAACATTTGTGCACTTCCTGCGCAAGCTTCGCTATGAAATTCAGAAGTCGGATAACAAAGTATTTCTGGTGTCGAGTACGCAGCCGTATGTGGGTAAATCGTTTATCATCATTTGCCTCTCCTATACACTGAGCCTGGTGAACAAAAAGATCCTGATCATTGATACCAACTTCAAGCGTAACTCGCTTACCAAGTTATTGCTGCCGGCACCAGACAGCCGTAAACTGCTGAAGCGTGGTGTAGATGAAAAAGCATTGCTGCTCAACGGTAAAAATGGTGAAGCACAGGATACCAACGGTACGGCTAGTGAACCGCCTTCCGAAGACAATCACAACATCATCTATAAAACAGAATTCAAAGGTGTTGATATCATCGGAAATATAGGGGGCACAGATTCACCTTCAGAGATATTGGCCGGTCGCGACTTTAAGGAAATGATCGCCAACCTGTCGGAGCAGTACGACTATATATTCCTCGAAGGTCCTTCGATCAACGAGTATTCAGACTCCAAGGAACTGATCGACTATGTAGATAAAGTTATCGCTGTATTTGATGCCAATACAAACCTCAATCCACTCGATAAAGAATCCATCTCATACCTGAAGTCAATCAAAGAGAAGTACCTTGGCTCTGTTTTGAATAAAGTACAACTTAAAGATCTGTCAGTTTAGTATCGCTGGTAAATTACTATGGGCAAAAACTCGTATTGGCTTAAATCTGGTTTTTACTCCATGGGTTACAGACTGGCTGTGCTGATCTTTGGATTCGGGAGTTTCTATTTTCTGATCCGGTATTTCACCAAAGCGGAGTTTGGCGCGTGGGCACTCTTCATCAGTATCACTACCATCATTGAAATGTCGCGGAACGGGTTGATCCAGAATGCTGTGATCAAACTCATTCACAACAGCGACCCCAATGATGTAGGCAAGATTGTTCTCTCTTCCTTTATCATTAACATAGCATACTCAGCACTTATCTATGGCGTGCTGGCCGGTTTCTCCGGAGTTATCAGCGAAATGTTTCACATCGCAGATATAGGGCCGATGTTTGTGTACTATGGCATCACGATACTGTTGCTGATTCCTTTCTCGCAGTTCAACTATATACAGCAGTCAAAGTTCAGCTTCAGCGGAATTTTCTGGAGCACCGTGTTTCGTCAGGGAAGTTTCTTCCTGGCCGTATTAACCATCTGCCTGCTGAATATAAAAATAACATTGATCGACCTGGTGTTGATACAGTCGGGTTGTACATTTTTAGGATTGATCTGTGCATACTTCTCAGCACGAAAGTATATACAGATTACGTTCGCGTGGGACGGCACGATCATCAAGAAAGTACTCGGCTTCGGTAAATATGTAATGGGCACCAACATCAGCTCGCTGGTGTTTAAAACGGTAGATCAGTTTTCAGTAGGGTACTTTCTCAATACAAACATCGTAGCGCTTTATAACTCTGCTATACGGGTATCCAACCTTATTGAATATCCCAGCACATCCGTAGCGGAAGTAGTATATCCGCAGAGCGCGTTTCGTACTAGCAGCGAAGGCGATCATGCTGCCAAAACACTATATGAGAAATCAGTAGGCCTCACGTTGGCGCTCACACTGCCGGTAGTTATCGGCACCGTTATACTCGCTGACTATATCATCTTTATCATTGCCGGTCCGGAGTATCACGAGGCTGCGAATATATTGCGAGTGACCATCTTATACGGAATCTTTACTCCGTTCAGTCGGCAGTTCGGTACGGTAATGGATTCTTCCGGAAGACCAAATCTGAATTTTATACTCAACTTCTCGAGTGTATTGGTAAATATAGCAAGCAACTATTTCTTTATTCAGCAGTATGGTATGCTGGGCGCGGCATTCGGAACGTTGTTCTCCAACATCCTGATGTTTATAGCCGGTAACATCATGTTGCGCAGAATCTTCAAGATCGAATTGCAGCAGGTATTTT
>CAMLLI010000469.1 GCA_946480685.1 uncultured Flammeovirgaceae bacterium
AAGGTAGACAAATTCTCTATCTATAGCCAACTGAAAACTGATATACCGGAGTATCTACAGTCGCTATCAATCAACCCTAAAGAGATAAGTCGGTTTGATCGTTTAGTAAAATCCGACCTATACGAATTATCGGAGGACGATATCTATAGCAGTGGCTACGTGTTGCATACACTGCAAGCAAGCATCTGGTGTTTGCTTACTACCAACACGTATAAAGATGCCGTATTAAAAGCTGTAAATCTCGGAGATGACACCGACACCACAGGAGCCGTAACAGGCGGACTTGCCGGACTACTGTACGGTCATGAAAATATACCTGCCGAATGGCTGGAACTTCTCGCGAGGCGAACCGATATAGAGGATCTGGCAGAACGAATGGTCGCGAAACTATAACTAATGGAACAAAAATTCAATCAGGAATGAACTATCAATCACGCGAAGTCAAGAGGTCAACTATATTCAGACTGTTAAAACAAAAGCCGGGTTTGTTGCTGGCAGGATCCGTACTAACCGGTTTACCGGTTTTTATGATTGTCCTGTTCACATTTGTTGTCTCGATGATGGATGCCGATTTCAAGAAAGTAGATCATGAGAAAATTAGTCAACATGGAAAAATTGCGTCTGCTGAGATTACCGGTATAGAAGAGCAGACCAACGTTTCGGTTAACAACCAACATCCCATCATTATATACTATAACTACACTGTTAATGACAGTACAATAAACGCCACCTTCCGAACACTTGATTCCCGTAAAGTGAGCAATCTCAATACAGGTGAGCAAATTGAAATTAAATATATAGGACATGATTCCATTATCACCGGCCTTAAACCTTTCAGGTTTCCATTGGAAATTGTATTCCTGATTATTGTTCCGTTTTTGCTGGCGGGTATCATCGCATGGATAATCGTATTCTTTAACGTACAAAAGGCATTGAAGCTATATAAAAACGGTATAGTAAAAGAGGCAGAGTTAATTGCATTGGCTTCCAAGTCGGGTTCCGTTTTCTCCGGGCTGGCACCTTCCATGATTCTCCATTACAAATACGAAACCAGCAGTGGTCAAAAAGTATTTGGCAAATCTACAACCAATGATTACGCCATTGTTAATGCAGTGAAACCTGGCGACATGGTAAAGATCTTTGTATCAACAGAAAATGAAAAAATTTCTTGTTACATACCACGACTTGAGTCTGAATACAACCATTGGAAAATTTACTAATATATAGAGCAAGCGTACATTCCAAGCAGAAGCCAGCAGTCCCCCTCACCCGACAATAGCGCTCGAAGTAAGCTTGCTGCTTGCAGGGTAATCGCTGCCATTGTCCATCCACAACCGGAACGACATATTATCAAACAAGTCACTCGGTTTTATAGTGAAGTCTTTTACTTCAGGTTTGCGTTTCAGGATACGCGGCACTATATCGTTAATGAACCAAGAGTTATGCGTAATAAGCAGTGATGCTTTTATACCTGTATTACTCAGTGGCGACAATAACAGCTCGGATAGCGCTGCGTCATGGTCATATACTTTCACGAATGCTTCGAAGTCTAACTGAGTTATACGATCATCTTTTATAGCACTGACAAAGTCTGCAAGTGTGGGAATAAATTTATTCTGATAGTCGGGTAAAATATGATCCTGTTCGCAGAGATCCTTCACATTCACTGCTTTACCATTGCTGTTGATGATGGTATGCCCAAATATAGGGACGATCACCCTGCGGATTCCCCAGAGTGTATGGAGAATCCGGTGGCGGTTATCGCTACACAATTCCTTGGTGCTATCCATGAAGTCGTGTATCGGCAGATAATCTTCAATTATTCCACCCCTTCGTTTTACAGAAATCTGAGAATGAACAACGGCATTCATATACTAAAATTCACCAAGGTCTTGCTCTTCCAGATTTGCCGAACCAGGAAGTGGTTCATGATCTTCGTATAGTACGATGTCATGAAACGAGAGCTGCATAATTTCCCGAAAGGTGGCTGCATGTTCTGCTGTCATTGACTCCGGGAAATTGAAATCATAATCGTCTTGCAATATTATACCAAACTCCTCTTCATAGACAGGTCTTAACTTGTCAACAATAGCATCGATATCTTTGTCAAAAAAGAACTCAATTGCATTCCAGCCGCGCAAGCCTAGTATCGATTCAATATCCGCTCGCTCTTTCGCGGTCTTTGCTTCTTCCAGCGAAGTATATACACCTACTACGGAACCTTTCTCGCCTTCCGCTACTTCAAACGACTCATCGGTGTAGAAAAAGGCTTTTTTGTGAATTACATATTTGGACATGGGTATGCAGTTTTGCAAGGTTAAAGTTTCCATGCAGTATACTTACTCACTTTGATTCTGCCAAGCGCTCCTCGTAAAATAATTGCATCAATGCTGATCCAATTAACATGGCCAAAAAAATATCCGAAAATACTTGCCTAAAGCAAGTATTTTATATCTTTGCAACATGACGAAAGAAGTCATTGAAAAGATCCGTGAGTTCAACCGGTTTTATACAACTATTATTGGTGTAACGAACAACCATATATTGCAGAGTGATTACTCGCTTACGGAAGTACGCATGATGTATGAGGCATATTATACTCCGGGTATAACTGCACGACAGCTTACAGGCATTTTGCAGGTTGATGAAGGTTATCTGAGCCGACTTATCGCAAAGCTTGTCAAACATAAAATAGTACTAAAGAAGCAGTCCAAAGAAGACAAACGGATCTATGCGCTTGAACTGTCTGAAAAAGGTAAGCAGTTGTTTTTAGAATTGAACAAGCGATCTTCGGAAGCCATCGCTACACTGATTGAGCATTTAACCACGGAGGAGCGACTCGAACTCGTAAAGCTGCAGACCAGTATCAAAAACCTGCTCACGAAAAAACAAAAGCCTGCATGACGGTGAATGATATCTCCATACGCACGCATTTGATACCGGGCGACCTCGGCTATATAATTTACCGCCATGGTAAGCTATACAGCGAGGAGTATAACTTCAGTGTCGAATTTGAAGCCTATGTAAGTGCAGGTATATATGAGTTCTATAAGAATTATGATGCAGCCCGTGACTGTGTATGGATCTGCGAACACAACGATACCATTGTAGGCTTTGTGCTGCTCATGCACCGGGAGAACCTCGCTGCACAGCTGCGCTACTTTTACCTGGAGCGTAACTATCGCGGTATCGGGTTAGGCGGCAAACTCATGCAGCTATACATGGAGTTTCTGAAAGAAAAGAAATATAAGTCGTGTTACCTATGGACTACGAATGAGCAACAGGCAGCTGCAGCTCTATATAAGAAGCACGGATTTATACTCACAGAAGAAATTAGTTCAACCACCTTCGGGAAAGCGTTGACAGAACAACGGTATGAACTGGTACTATAGTAAAGTGCTATAGCAATTTAAATATATATGGAACATCTACAGTCAGCCACCATACGTTTTTGTATTGCCCGCACAGCCGCTGAATTTGATGATGCGCGTAACCTCTACCAGCAATATGCAGCGTCACTGGACATTGACCTTAGTTTTCAGAACTTCGCTGCTGAGCTCAGTGCGCTCGAAGCACAATATAGCGCTCCGCAGGGGGCTGTTATACTCGCCTATAAAGATGAGACTCCGGTTGGGTGTGTTGGTATACGGGAAAATGCACCTGGCATTGCAGAGCTGAAGCGTATGTATGTACATCCGGAATACAGGCGATATAAAATCGGTATAAAACTATTAAACATGGCCCTGGAGACAGCCACCGAGCTCGGGTATAACACTATTCGGTTGGACACACTTCCTACCATGATACCCGCTATAAATCTTTACCGATCGGTCGGGTTCTACGATATTCCCTCCTATCGTTTCAACCCTGTCGATGGTGCTGTGTATATGGAAAAGAAGCTTCGGTGAAGTTTCATCACGTTATTCCAAATATATAGGCGCAGCATTGCACTTGCTGCAATTTACCTATATATTCATCCTTCTCTGTAAGCCTTCTAAACCATGAAACGACTCCTGATTATTGTCGCTGCCTGTATTGGTGCTATCACCATAAGTTATTATATATTCATAGTAAGACAACAGGCCAGGGAAAAGTTTGACATTATTGATGAACAGCTGGCTATACTGGATTCCTCCAAAGTAGCAGAAAAAGCGCTCGAATCAATGCACATGCCATTGATACTACAACAAAAAAGAAGCCTCTTTGTCGGGGCGGAACAGACGGATAGCATGAAACTGATCTGTGGCATCGAGATAAAAACAATTAGTCCTATATCTTTTGAATATACCTTAGACTTTCTGAACGACTGGAAAAAATTTAAAACCATTACCGGTACAGCGCTCCGCACATCATCTCACGGTGACAACTATCAAATGAAAGATGCGCATACTGACAAGAGCATTTCCGCCCACAAATTTATCGACATCAAAAACAATCTTTTAATAGAGGTATCGGATCAGGATCTGAGCAGCAGTATTGCCAGGGTGAAGAAATTTATTGGCAATGACAATGAGCTGACACCCGTTATGTTCTATAAATAGTTTTGCACATCAAGTCTGTATACTGCAATTTATATACTATAGCGATTCATAAATCCAATTCCACAGAGAACAAAAAGGAACGGCACAAAGGTGCACAGAGAGACTTTGTGGACTTGCCCGCCTGGTGCATTTTGTTCAA
>CAMLLI010000470.1 GCA_946480685.1 uncultured Flammeovirgaceae bacterium
AGTATAACGCCAAGCATCAACTGGACATGTGCAATCGTAGCTGTCCAATGCCGCAAAGCGTTATCCGTTTTTGAAAATGATTTATTCGTGGTATAGCCGGTATAGGCTTTGTAAATGGAAAGCTGCAGTGACAGCAATACCATCCACCGGAAAAAAGAATGAAATGTGAGTAAAGTAGAATACATGTTAAGCAGCACTTGAACCGATGGCAAATTTCAGTACTGCGCGATGCAGGGTGTAGGATATACCGTGCAACCGTCAGGACTTTTCAATCATTCTGCGATACTGCACGGGTGTAACGCCTTCGTATTTTTTAAACAATCTGCTGAAGTATGAAGGATCGTGAATACCCAGTTCGGAAGCTATCTCGCTGATGTTATCGCTCGTTTGAAAGAGCAGTACTTTCGCTTCGGTTATCAGCGTTTCATCAATCCACTTTGAACAGGATTTCTGTGTTACCTCGCGTACGGTTTTATTGAGATGATTAGGACTAACGTGTAATAACGATGCATAATCAGTTACACGGTGTTTGCTGCGAATATATTTATAGACAAGTTTCTTAAAACGGTTTGTGAGGGTAACGGCTGTTTTGTTAGCGTGCGCAGCCAATGGTGTGTAACATACGTTGAGTTCACACAGTGCTGCCAGAAAATGAGACTGGATGATCATTTGATTCGCGAGCCCGTGCTCGGTATACTCCTGGAGAATCCGATTCAACGTCTGTGGTATATATATAGCGCGTGGTGCATCCGCCCTTACAACCTGATTTCCCCAGAGCTGCAGGAATTCAAACTCTTTTAACAGATCAGCGCTCCCAAGCTTTCCAACTAGAAAGTCGTTGTCAAAAACAACAATATAGCCTTCGTTTACTTCGTATTGATCATAGCTGAAAACCTGTCCGGCCGGGACGATGAGACATTCACCTTTTTTAATTTGAACCGGATGAAGTCCAATGCGCATGGTGGCCACACCACTGGTAAGGTATATAATAATGTGCGTTGTCGATCGCGTTGGTGGCACCGGCAGCTTTGAAATTTTGATCAGGTCCTGCACAGGACAAATGAAGAAACGCCCGAAGTCAGGTTTGATCATTTGCTTCAGGCTGGGGTGCGGGTTCATGAACGCATGCATGAACTCGCTTGTATCGAACGTTTTTATAGGTTTGCTCAACTGACTTTTTGTTTACGGATACAGCCTGTCCAACGGTCGGGATTTGCAAAGGTTATTTTCCGCTGAGACTCCACAACCGTACGGCTACACTACAAAGACGGCTCGAAGCAACAGACTATTGTAACCGATAGATGGTTTCGGCACGACCGATCGTGTCTCCGTTGTTATTGTGTTTTTCGCCTGAAATCAGTGTCTGAAAGTTTTATGCAGATTTTCCTGAAGAAGCTTTGGGGGTAAGCGCCCCGTTTTGTGCTTAAGTTGTAAACACGCGTTAATGGCTTTATCGAATATCAAAACAATTGCATTTTTATTTCTGCTGATGACCATGGCAGGCAAAATTCAGGCAGCAGCGGGTCCCGAAAATTTCAATCCTGCGGCCGGACTTGACAGTTTGAATTTGCCACCGCTCAACAAGTTTGTCGGTAAGGAAGTAGAGGCGTTGTTGGGACTGATCGATTCCCAGAACTACGAAAAGTCATACATCGTTACATCACAGGGAATTTTAAATTGCGTCATCGTGCGATTCAAGATCAGCGATATAGCCCTGCACATTTACCTGGCAGATCCAAAGCCCTACAACGCACAGGCTACACCCGATCCCGAGGTAGTAAACAAAGACCGGATCAGCCGCATCGAAGTATATAATGAGAATAAATTCGTCACCGTATTTAATCAGGAATGCCTGACGAAGCGGTGATGATGTTTAGGTGTTTAGGTGTTTACGTGTGTAAGTGTTTACGTGTTTACGTGTTTAGGTGTGTAGGTGTTTATGTGAGTGGATTGGTCAAACCAGTATAGCTAACTGTATTAAGAGAGTAGCGAAAGTTCTGGATGTTGACCCGCGCGAACTACTAAAACCACCAAATAATAAGTATAGCTTTGAACACCGTCATTACATCCTCATTTCACAAACTCAAAACACAACCTCACGTAAACACTTAAACACGTACACACGTAAACACTTTCCCGTACCCCGATAGCTCCAGCATTTTCTCCGGAAAAAAGAAATCACCCAACTCTTCGCGTAATTCCGTAAGTTTACTGAAAGACCCTTACCCCGTTTTTTATGAGCTTCGATATGCGTGATTTAATAGACCATAAAAACTGGGCAGAGACTCCACTTGGACCGAGGGAGCAGTGGTCTCCCACGCTATCAACGCTTCTCAATGTCATGCATAATTCCAGGTTTCCTATGTTTTTATTCTGGGGACCTGAACTGATCTCATTTTACAATGATGCTTTCAGGCCAAGCCTGGGTATAGATGGCAAGCATCCCTATATATTGGGAAAGCCCGCTAAGGAAGCGTGGGCGGAGATATGGCATATCATCAAACCCTTGCTTGACCAGGCTTTAAGCGGAGAGGCTGTGTGGCGTGAAGATCTCCTGGTGCCGTTCTATCGCAACGGGAGAATTGAAGATATATACTGGACGTTCAGTTATAGTGCTGTTTCGGATGAGACCGGTAAAACTGCTGGTGTGCTGGTGATCTGTAATGAAACCACCGAGAAAATTGTCAACACGCAAAAGCTGACTGACAGTAACAACCGGTTCAGAAATATAGTATACGAAGTACCCATCGGTATAACTATATTTCGCGGTCGCGAACTCGTTGTTGAAATGGCTAACCGGACTTACCTGGAGATCGTTGACAAGAACGAAGAAGATATAGTAGGCAAACCTTTCTTTGAGACATTCCCGGAGCTGCGCGATGCCGTACAACACCTGTTACTGGGCGTGCTGGAAACAGGCGTGCCGTATTATGGTACCGAGTTTAAAGTTTCGCTCAAGCGTCACGGTGGCGAGGAAGATTCATACTTCAACTTTGTATATCATCCCTTACGTGAAGATGCTACGATATCGGGCGTTATTGTAGTTGCTACTGAAGTTACCGAACAGGTTCGTTCGCGCTATAAACTTGCCGAGAGTGAAAGTAAATTTCGTGAGATGATCATGAAGTCGCCTATACCGATGACGATCTTTCGCGGAACAGACTATATAATTGAGCTCGCCAACTCCGTGATGTTCGAAAAGATATGGCGTAAGCAGGAACACGAAGTCATCGGTAAAAAATTGCTGGATGTATTTCCCGAACTCAAAGAACAAAAGTACCCGCTGCTGCTGCGCAAAGTTTATGAATCAGGTCAGGTTCACAATGAAAAAGAAGCCGTAGCGTATGTACAGGGAAATGATGGTCTGAAGAAATTTATACTGGATTATGAATATGCTCCTTTGTTTGACGAAAACAATAACGTGTGGGGTATGTTTGTTACAGTAAATGATGTTTCCGAAAAAGTAGAAGCACGCAGAATTATACAGGAGAGCGGAGAAAAACTGAACGTTGTTATTGAGGCCAGTGAGCTCGGTACGTGGGAACTGGACCTGAGAACACGCGAAGGTGTATACTCGGATCGCTACCTGCAGATACTGGGCTACAACGAACGTGTTACATTACAGCATCAGCAACTGCTCGATCATATTCATCCGGGAGATCTTCCGACACGACATGCTGCGCTGGCACAGGCTCTTAAAACCGGTAAGCTGCATTACGAAGCACGACTCATCTGGAACGACAAGAGTATACATTGGATGGAAGCGCGCGGCAAAGTATTTTATGATCGCGATGGTAACCCCGAAAAAATGCTTGGGACAATCCGCGATATCACCGAAGAGAAAAATCAAAAAGCTATACTCGAGAGTTTTGCTTCTGAACTGGAGAAGAAAGTTACCGAGCGCACCGTTGAATTGAAAGAGAAGAACAATGCGCTGGAACGCATGAACGATGAGCTTCAATCTTTCGCGTATGTGTCCAGTCACGATCTGCAGGAACCGCTCCGAAAAATCCAGACCTTTGCATCGCGCATCAAGCAGAAAGAAAATTTATCCGAGCGCGGCATTGATTACTTTACCAGGATAGAGAAGGCAGCCAACCAGATGCAAGTACTCATTCAGGATTTGCTTGCATACTCGCGTACAGGAGGCGCAATGGATCGCAGATTTGAAACGGTAGACCTGCGGCATCTTATAGAAGAATTGAAGAATGATTTCGAAGAGGCACTGCGCGAAAAATCAGGAACGATCGAAACAGCTAATCTTCGTGAAGTAAAAATCATCCCGCTACAGTTCAGGCAGGTAATGTTTAACCTCATCAGCAACTCGTTGAAGTTTGCTTCACCGGAGCGACCACCGGTTATCCGAATAGAAACAACGAATGGTATAAACGCTGATGACCTTCGGACTAAATTTACACCGCGTGATGAAAGTTACTACCGCGTAACAGTAGTAGATAACGGAATTGGTTTCGATCCGCTTTACAAGGAAAAAATATTCGAAGTATTCCAGCGCCTGCATGCTAAAGATGAGTATTCCGGTACAGGAGTAGGGCTGGCCATAGTAAAGAAGATCGTTGAAAATCATCGTGGCTATATAGAGGCCGTAGCCGTACCCGACAAAGGCGCCCGGTTTGATATATACTTGCCAGCGCACTAGGTGTTTCGGTTAAAAGTTATC
>CAMLLI010000471.1 GCA_946480685.1 uncultured Flammeovirgaceae bacterium
GAATCGCGTTGCCAGTCCGAAGTCGCGCTGCGAGATTTTCTTTTCGATCTTCTTCGCGATGTTGCCTTCGAATTCATCTTCAAGATCCAGCTCGGCATCACGGGTGATCTTAAAACTTTCCGAGCTCAATACACTTTTACCGCCAAACAATTTATTTACAAACAACTTCACGATATCGTCCAGAAAAATAATATAGGACGTGCCTTCATGCTGAACACTATAGAAACGCGATAACTTATCGGATGGGACATTGACAATAAAAAGACGTGAGTCCTTTCCGCCATGTTGAACCGTTACCGCCAAGTATATCTTGTTATTCTCCGGACAATAGTCGGTCTTCTCCGTAACGTCTACAATATGCAGGTATGAAGCTACTACGTTCATAAAGTAGTCTTCGATAAACGGCATAATGGACTCGGGCACCGGCTCCTGGTACAGCAACTGAATATCGTTGCGCTTCAAGGCCGGCAGTATTTGCTCACGGATAATGGTACCAAAGTGTGTAAGCTGTTTCAGGATGGTAGTATGAATGACATCCAGTCGCGTGTCTTGTCCAACAATCTTTTTGTTTTGAGACAGGGTATATAACGCCTTCAGGGCGGGAATGCGTACGCGGTAAAATTCATCGAGATTAGACGAATAGATAGCCAGAAACCTGATGCGTTCCAGCAGAGGAACAGCCTCGCGGGAGGCCTCCAGTAACACACGTTCATTGAACGACAACCAGCTCAGGTCACGATCATAGTAAGTATAGTCGACACGCTTATCCGCTCCTTTTACCTTCAGTTTATTCATAACTATAACTTCAACGAGCGGTAAGATATAGTTGAAAGCGCAGGGCACCAACAAGAGTTTGTAAAAAATTACTGCATGAATGCCAACCTTAACATTCCAATAATATATTCCCGTGACAACACAATAAAAGAACCAGCTTCGGCTTCACAAGCATCCCGCTGGTTCAGGTATTCAATCTATGTAAACTATATACTTATTGATAGCGACATCCCGTCAGCTCTTAAACACCAGTTTGTTGGCCTGATCGATTTCGTCTTTGCTCACCGTGTGTCCCATGTTCGGGTATACCTTTTCGGTTACATCGGCATGCAAGCCCTGCAATATACGTGTGCTTGCCTGCACGCGCTCTACCGGTACGTGCGGATCGGGATTGCTGGTGCCGATAAACACCGGTGTACCGGCAAAATCACCTTTGTAGTTTTTGGTATATAGTATGTCTCCGATCAGTCCGCCGGTAAATGCTACTACCCCACCCCACTTCGCAGCATTACGCGTAACAAACTCCAGCGTGAGACAGGCACCTTGAGAGAACCCGAGGAAGTATATATTTTCCTTTGTAATACCAGCTGCCTCAACATCTTTCACAACCTGTCCTATCACGTCAAGTGCAGAAGAAAGCCACGGCTCATTATGATTCGGATTGGCCATGAACGAATACGGGTACCAGGTATAATTGGTAGCCTGTGGTGCCACCAATGCATAATCATTCACCTGCAGATGTGATGCCAGCGAAAGTATATCACTTGCCTGTGCTCCGCGGCCGTGCAACATGATCAATGTTTTCTTCGCCTGTTTCAAATCTTTACCTGCTGTTATATATTCTTTTGTATGCATAGTTATTTATACTTTTCAAGATTCAGTTTAACGGGTACGAGTTCCTGTTCGAGTTTTGCACGATCGCCTTCATACCACGGAGGAAGTTTCAGCGCCTCGCCCAAATGTTTTTCATCTTCATCTACCGAAAAGCCGGGACCAGCCGTTGCTACCTCAAACAGCACACCTCCCGGTTCACGAAAGTATATCGATGTAAAATACTGGCGGTCGAGCACGGGTGTAGGATTCAACATACGGAGTGCAATCCGTTCACGTACTTTTAATTGAGACGCTTTATCCGGTGTACTGAACGCGAGGTGATGTACCGTGCCACTGCCTCCGAGTCCTTTGAGACTTTCCGGTGTACAGAGTATATCTACAAAGTTACCCGGACTATTGTGGGCCGCGAACCGAAAGCGGTTTCCTTTCTCCGCTATCAATGTGTGGTCCATCTGCTCGGTTAGCAGTGCTGCTGTGCGTTCATATCCTTCCGCCCAGATCTCAACATTGTAAAATCCCCGGATGGAATGCTCGAGCGGTATATTTCCATAAGTAAATCCCGGGCGTGTATCCGTATCGTTGAATACGAGTTCGAGCCCGAGACCATCAAGATCTTCGTGGTATACAATTACTTCACGGGCAAATCGCTCCTGCGGTTCCTGGTATTTAATCCTGAACCGCTTGAGACGCTCCAGCCAGTAATCCAGGGAAGCATACGGAACTGAAAAAGCAGTCGTATTCAAAAATCCCTTTCCATGACGACCTTTCACCAATCCGCTATACGGAAAGAATGTAAGTATACTTCCGGGATTTCCCTGTTCATCACCATAGTATATATGGTATACTCCTTTGGCATCGAAGTTAACCGTCTTCTTCACAAGACGAACGCCCAGAATACCTGTATAAAAATCTATATTCTCCTGTACGCCCGAAGCGATCGCAGTAACGTGGTGAATGCCGGTGATTAGTTTTTCCATGGGTTGCGTGTTCGTTTAAATTAAGCGTTAACGTTTTTTCAGTTGCTGGCTGCGAGCTGCTAGCCTCTAGCTGGGTATCTGACTGCAGATATACTGCTAAGGAAGCGCTGGCGGTTATTGGCTGCTGGCTGCTAGCTTCCAGCCTCTGGCTGAGTGTCTGAAGGTATATATACAACTACTAAAAACATAGATATATATCAACGCCTTCCTGTAGCCAGAAGCCAGTAACCAGCAGCTCCTCGAGGCTCGCAACTCAAAGCTCGCAGCTAGTTCAGCGTTGGCAACACGCGCTCGATCTCCTTCCTGTTGCTTTCGTATTGTGCCGGCAGTTTCAGGTTTTTGCCTAACTCACTTACAGGTTCGTCTACATCAAAGCCTGGATTGTCGGTGGCTATTTCGAAGAGTACACCTCCGGGTTCGCGGAAATATAGCGAGAAGAAATAGTTGCGATCAATCTTCGGTGTGATGTTCAGTCCTTTCTTCAACACTTTTTCACGGAAGTACATGAGTATACTTTCATCTTTTACACGGAAGGCTACGTGGTGAATGGTTCCGCTGCCTCCTATACCTCCGCCTTCACCGGGTGCTTCCACGAGGTCAACAATCGCTGCATTCCCGATGGCTTTGGTGCTATAGCGATACCGGTTTCCTTCCTGCGCTTCCAGCGTATATTCAAATATATCCGTCAGTACAGAAGCTGTAGCTTTGATGTCGCGCAACGTGAGGGTTATGCTATGAAAGCCCTTGGTAGCAACAGCACTTTTCACATCGGCAGTTTCCCAGGATTTACGAAGATCGGTTTGTTTCGGAACGATAAGGGCAAGCTTCAGTCCATCCGGATCTTCAAAAGATATATACTGCTCTCCGAAACGTTCACCGGTTCCGGTAACTTTTACGTTGTTCTTTTGAAAACGATCCATCCAGAAATCAAAACTCTTGTCAGGTACCGAGTAACCAATTTCTGTTGCCATACCGGCTCCGTTTCTTCCGGTGGTTATACCTTCCCACGGGAAGAAGGTGAGAATGGAACCCGGAGTTCCTACTTCATCACCAAAGTAAAAATGATATGTACCCGGATCATCAAAGTTAACAGTCTTCTTGACCATGCGCAGTCCGAGAACGTTGGTATAAAATTCATAATTACGTTTAGCATTTCCAGCGATCGCTGTTATGTGGTGAATACCTAATACTTTATTTTCCATAATCAGTTTGTTTACGTTTTTGTTATTGCAGCCTTTGTGTGCTGCGTTGGTGATACAAATATGAATGTTAATTTCATTCTACTGTTGTGTAATACGAGTAAAGTTGGCCGTTAGATATATTTCTTAATCTAGTTCAAGGTTCAGCCTGTTTATCAGTTTTTACAGCTTCTATTTCTTAACCTAGTTCAAGCTGTACTCCGAAAATGCCGTTGTAGATTTACTGCTATATATCAGAAGACATTGTTATCTCTTATCAACAAAACGATGTCTTTTTCAACCAAAACAAAATACAATCATGCAATATCAATTATATACTCCCGGTGAACGCGGCACCAAAGACATTGGGTGGCTGAAGAGTAATTTCACATTCAGTTTCTCAAATTACTATAACCCGGTACGAAACAGCTTCGGACTGCTGCGCGCTTTTAACGATGACTTCGTAACGCCCGGTAATGGTTTTGGACTACACCCGCATGCCAACATGGAGATCATCTCCATTATGTTGCAAGGTTCCATGAATCATATCGATTCACTCGGCTATAAAGAAGTAGTAACGAAAGACTGGGTGCAGATCATGAGTGCCGGCAGTGGCTTGCGCCATGAAGAACACAACGTGGGCACCGATGAAGTAAACTTCTTACAGATATGGATTGAACCCAAGATACCCAACATTACACCGCGTTACCAGCGCAGACATTTTCCGGCTGAGAAGCGAATCAACCAGCTTGTAACAGTAGTAAGTTCGGAAGAAGGACAAAGTCATTGCTGGATCAATCAGAATGCTAAAATATCGTTAGGCTATTTTGAGAAAGGACAGGACACGAAATATACTTTCAACCCGGTGAACAAAGGTGTCTTTCTCTTCGTGGTGCAAGGCGCAGTGCAGGT
>CAMLLI010000472.1 GCA_946480685.1 uncultured Flammeovirgaceae bacterium
TTCACCTTCAAAGCGGATGAGCGGTGTGTTGCACACCGGGCAGTTGGCTATATAGTGGATCGGCTGAACATCATCTTTTCTTTTCTCAAGATCGACCCCGGTAACTTTCGGAATGATCTCACCACCTTTTTCCACAAATACATAATCACCGATGCGCAGGTCGAGCTGTGCAATCTGGTTGGCGTTGTGAAGGGATGCGCGTTTCACCGTAGTGCCCGCGAGGAACACAGGTTCAAGTTCGGCAACCGGTGTAACGGCTCCGGTTCTTCCAACCTGGTAAGTCACTCCGTTGAGTCGGGTGCTGATGCTTTGCGCTTTATATTTATAGGCGATCGCCCACCGCGGACTTTTTGCTGTGAAGCCTAAACGTTCCTGTTGTTCGAGACTGTTTACTTTGATCACCACGCCATCGGTCTCCAGCGGAAGATCCTGTCGCTTGGTGTCCCACTCGGTGATATACTTTATTACCTCCTGAATGTTCTTACACTTCCGGTAGGTCTGCGATACGTTGAAGCCCCAGGCCTCCAGTTTTTGAATAGACTCTTCATGCGTGTCGGCTATATCTTCACCGAGCAGTGAGTATGCATAGCAATCCAGCTTTCGTCTGGCCACTTCGGTAGAGTCTTGCATCTTTACCGTGCCCGAAGCAGTGTTGCGTGCATTGGCATAACGCTCTTCGCCGATGTCTTCACGTTCTTTGTTGAGTTGCAGAAAAACATCTTTTGGCAGAAACACTTCACCGCGTACTTCGAAAGATGCAGGTGCGTTGTTGCCTTTTACCTTCAAAGGTATAGAACGGATCGTGCGAATGTTGTTGGTTACGTCATCACCGCGCACACCGTCACCGCGGGTAACTCCGCGCACGAGCAAACCATTTTCGTACGTGAGACTCATGGACACGCCATCGAATTTCAGTTCGCAGAAATATTCGTAAGCATCACCGTCCAACCCTTTTGCTACACGTGCATCCCAGTCTTCAAGTTCTTCCTGGCTATAGGTGTTGCCGAGGGAAAGCATCGGGTACTTGTGGTATACATTGGCAAATTCTTTGGTGATGGTTCCGCCCACACGTTGTGAAGGAGAGTCGGGCTGCTTGAGCTCCGGAAATTCTTTTTCAAGATGTTCGAGTTTTTTCAGCAACAGATCAAATTCCTGGTCACTGATCTCCGTAGTATTTTTCTGATAATAGAGATCGTTGTGATAATTTATCTTGCTGGTGAGTTCCTGAATTTCTTTTAGCGCTTGTGCCGGGGTCATACCTGAAAAATTAAGCGCTTAAAGTTATAGCAAAAAATGAAATCGCCACGGTTCAATCGATAATCGACTGCCCCCTGGCGATTCACTGGCTATGATCAAAATTGTTAGTACGTCACGCCAACTTTTTTTGCAATGTCTTTAAACATCTCGGTGTCATAATCATCGGCACCCGGTGCGTTCAGCTGAGGTTCTTCTTCCAGGTCCGGAGCGGGTGCTCCTTCAGGCGCACCGAATACTACCTCAAGCGGCTTGCCATCTTCCGGATGCGGACCATTGAAGATGATGCCGGCCTTACGATAATCACTTTGACTGAAAGTATATAGTATCCGGTGAACACCACTGGCCTCATATTTTTTTGTTTCCGGAAATGCTTTGTTACTGAGGTCGGGTACCGGAACAAGCTTCGTTACATTTACACCGGTGAGATGTTCGAGTGCGCGTGCATATGCTACAATGTGAACACCACCACGCACCAGCAGGTAGCCAACCATTTCGCGCGCTGTAGGATCAGTCGTCATTTCGTATACCCGCATCTTGTTGGCACGTGCGCCACATTCCAGGAAAAAGTTATGAAGAAGATCGAGCTTCAGGTTGCCGCTGCTGAATACATTTTGTCCGTTCCAGAAATTACCCATCGAGTCGACCGGTAAAGCGGAGTGACCACTTGCTATATAGTGATAGGTATTGCGCGCATCAGTACCATGTTTCAACGGAGCGGGTACCGGATCAATGCCGCGCTTGCTCACACCTGTCAACAATAAATTAATAGTATATGATACCACTTCAATGTGTCCATACTCTTCTCCGGCAATGCTGGAGATGACATCGTAAAACGGACGAAGGCGCGTGCGACCTCTGAAGTTAAACGACTGGTATGTATAATTCATGAGCGTAGACATTTCCCCGAATTTACCGCCAAGCAGTTCCTGAACTGCGGCAGCATCGTTGGGACTTGGATTGTTGGGGGTTGGCAACTCGATGGGAAGCCGATCGATCTTTAATATCATAGGAAGAAAGTTTTAAGAGTGGAAAGTGTATTGTCGCAAAAAACTATTCCGTGTTAAACCAACTCATGATACTGCCTGGAAAGTAAAGATGTGATATACATGTTGCCCCGGTGGGGAATGGGGAAGTGCCGCGAAAGTACTACATAGTTATAGCACGTGTTATCACAAGCAAGTATATATATCGGGATGTATGGTGTTATAACTCTTCTTCCGAATGTTCACGCTCACGTTCTTTCTCTTTCATCTGGTTGAGGCGATACGTAAAGGTGAGGAGGAACTGACGTGATTGCCATTGAAAGCGTGTACTTGAATAGTATCCTTCCGTGTCTACTATATTTTTGCGAACACGAGAGTTAAAGAGATCGCGCACCGATGCGGCCAGCGTTCCTTTACCTTTCAGTATATCGCGTGATAGCCCGAGGTCAACGGAGTATATCGCCAGATTTTTACCTTGTGTGGTGATGCGCGGCCCACGATAGTTGAAGGTTGCCTGGAAGTCGAGATTCTTGAAGAACGTCATGCGCGATGTAGCGCGTGCCGTCCAGGTATAGGTATCGCTTTTTAAAAGTTCATCTTCGTATGAACCTTCTGTTATAGCACGATAAAAATTAGCGCTGCTGTTTATCCTCCACCAGTTATGTATACTCAAAGAGAAATTCATTTCAACACCGTATGCATTTTCTTCTGCGAGGTTTGTCGGTATCACCCGTGTTCTGCCAGTAGAGTCTACACCGGTAACGATGCGCTGAATAACATCGGTGCGATGCCTGTAGTATACACTGGAGAGTATAGATCCGTTTTCCCAATCAAGCAAGTATCCCGCTTCGTACGCATGCGTATATTCCGGTTTCAGATTTGGATTACCGACAAAGAATACGCGCGAGTCACGAAAATCAGAGAAGGGAAGGAGATCGCGAAAGTCCGGGCGACTGATGCGATAGCTATAGCTGAGTTGCAGCGTGTTGTTCTCTTTCAGTTTGTACGAGAGGTTGGCGCTTGGAAACAGGTTAAAATAGGAACGTGGGTTTTCTTCGTTCGTAATGGTAAGCTCCGTGGTAATATCAGAGTACTCACCACGCAACCCGCCCTGCAACGACACTTTATTAAATGTGTTGCTGGCCATCATATATATAGCATGAATACGCTCGGTATAGATCATGTTGTTGGTAAATGCAGGAAGAGCAAACCAGTTCTCAGCTTCGCCATCAAATTGTTCGAGTGAATATTCATTGCGGATAATACGCGATGCTGTTTTTATACCGGCCTCTATTTTGCCGGTAGGCGAGAACGGATGTATATAGTCTGCCTGCACCAGCCAGTTTGTTTCATTGGCATTGTTTATAGCGCGTTGCAGCATGAGCGGTCCGCCAGGTTCACCTTCGGTATAGTCGGTAGCTTCATCATCAACACCTTTTATCCATTTGAAATCTGCTGTGAGTGTTCGGCCTTTTTGTTCGTAATCTTTTTTATAGCTTAACGTTCCTTCAATAGTTTCTTCATCTTCTTCTTCGCGTTCTGTGCGCACTACTTTTTTCATGAGTGTGCCGCTTTCATCATAATCGAGATATTCGTTGGTAGATTTATTTACACCGAACGATGGGTTGAAGAGAAACGAAGCCGTGATGGTACTCTTGTCTGTAACAAAATAATCAACACCGGCCATGATGTTATGCGCAAGTCCTCCGCGCGAACGATCATTATACTGCTCGTATACAAAGCTCGTATCGCTGCTGGTATAGCGTTGAAAGGATGAACCAAAGCCGGGCGTTCGGCGATCATCTATACCATAACTTGAAAACAGGTTTACTTTATTCTGCCGGAAATTTATACTATAGGAACCTCCGAGTAAATAGGGGTGTCCGCCATTGGCTGTAAAGGTACCGTTGATACCTTTCTGCTGATCTTTCTTCAGTATAATATTAATGATACCAACTTCACCCGCAGCATCGTATCGTGACGATGGGTTGGTAATTACTTCTACACGTTCTACCATATTGCCCTGCAGCTTGCGCAAAGCATCGGGGTCGCGACTCGTTAAACCGGAAGGACGACCATCAATAAGTATACGCACGTTCTCACTTCCACGCAGACTTACCGTTCCGTCAACATCAACATTAATGGAAGGGAGATTGCCAAGTATATCAGCCGCATTCAACCCAACGTTACTTAAATCCTGACTCACGTTGAATACACGCTTGTCCAATTGCAATTCCATCTGTGCTTTCTCTCCCTGTATCACAACTTCTTTCAGCATGCTTGCTTCGGCTTTCAGCACAACCGTGCCGAGGTTCAAATCACCATTGCTGATAACGATGTTGGGAAGTATAGTTTCCTTATAGGACAGAAAAGTTACTTTCACGAAATAATTACCGGCACGTGTGTTGATCGCAAATGTACCTTT
>CAMLLI010000473.1 GCA_946480685.1 uncultured Flammeovirgaceae bacterium
TCATCAAGGTTCCTAAAACTGCTCCGCGCACAGGTAAAATCAAGGAACTGATCTTTTCAAAACGCGAAAAGGATGAGAAAGAACTGAAGTCATATTGCCTCAGTTTTTCATCGGCCTACCACATTTCCGATTCAAGCTGGATGATTTTTGACGACCTGGTTCGCAATTCGCCTTTGGTAGAAATACCGAATAAAATCCAGTTTTTAAAATCAAACCCGTATTACGAAACCTCAGACGATAACTATCTTTACTTTTTGAAAGTAGATCAGTACCGTATTTCCGATAACGTAAGTCCGCAGGAATTTGTGAAAGACGATATCCGGAACATCATTCTGAACAAGCGTAAAGTAGAGCTTGCCAACAAGCTGGAAGATGAAGTATACAACAACGGAGCAGATCAAAAGGAATTCGAGATCTTTAAGTGATATGAAGCATATAATGAAATATATAGCATTGGTGTTTGCATTTGGAGCAATGGCTCCGGCAGCATCAGCGCAAGACCCGGAAGCAGCAGGCACTGGCTTTATAGTGGATGAGATTATATCAAAAGTTGACAACTACATTGTATTGAAATCTGATCTGGAACGTGCCTACCAGGACTATCTTACCAACGGAGGCTCTCCTGCGCAGCAGGTGCGTTGCCAGTACCTCGCGTTGCTGATCCGTAACAAGCTTATGATGGCCAAAGCGGAAATGGACTCTGTTGTTGTACCCGATGCTGATGTAGATCAGTATACACAACGCAAGATGGACATGATTATCGCGCAGGCCGGTGTATCACCTGACGAACTCGAAGAGCGCTATGGTAAAACACTGGAGCAGATCAGACTCGAGATACGCGACCAGGAGCGTGAGCAATTGGTAGTGCGAAAAATGCAGGAGGAGATTACCAAAGGTATAACCGTTACACCTGCTGAGGTAAAACGCTTCTTCCACAAAATACCGAAAGACAGTTTGCCTTATTTCTCAGCTTCGGTTGAAGTAGCGCAGATTGTAAAGATAGCAACCGTAAGTCCGGAGCAGGAGAATCTTACCAAAGGAGAATTGATTGGTATACGAAACCGGATTCTGTCAGGCGAAGACTTTGCAACACTCGCCAAAAAATATTCCGATGATCCCAGTGTAACTTCCAACGGTGGAGATATGGGATGGTCTGGTCGTGGACGCATGGTGCCTGAATACGAAGCGATGGCTTTCAGGCTTAAGCCCAACGAAATCTCTATGCCTTTCAAATCACAGTTCGGATATCACATCATGCAGTTGTTAGAGCGCAGAGGAAACGAGTATCGCTCGAGACATATACTTATATCTCCTAAACCTTCTGAACAAGACATACAAAAGGCTACACGTTACCTCGACAGCTTGCGCAACCTTATTGTATCAGACAGTATCAAATTTCAGAAGGCAGCGAAAGAATATTCAGATGATGTAGAGACAAAAGGTAGTGGCGGATTCTTCAACGATGGGGATGGCGGCACGCGTCTGATGGTGGATGAACTCGATCCGGTTGTATTCTTTAAATTGGACTCGATGGACGTTGGCGGAGTTTCCAAACCGATCACGTATCGTACCGATGAAGGTAAAGATGCTGTACGTATATTGTACTATAAATCACGACTGGCACCGCACCAGGCTTCACTGGACGCAGACTGGTCGCGTATACAAGCCGCTACATTGAACGAGAAGAAAGACAAAGCGCTGCAGAAGTGGTTCGATAAAGCAAGGAAAGATGTGTTCATAAGCATCGACCCATCGTATGATTATTGTGGAATTTTAGATGAGCACTAATGACGAAATTTGCATCTGATGTTGACGCAGCCAACGCACTGGCTGGAGCATACAAAAATCTGAAAGCAGAAATTTCCAAAATTGTTATCGGTCAGGAAGAAGTTGTTCGGCAGGTACTCACAGCAATTTTTTGCCAGGGGCACTCGCTGCTCGTAGGTGTACCCGGACTTGCTAAAACATTATTGGTACAAACTATTGCTACTTCGCTCGACCTTCAGTTCAAGCGTATCCAGTTTACACCCGACCTTATGCCTTCGGATATTGTGGGTGCTGAAACGATGGACAAGGAACGCAATTTCAAATTCGTACGCGGTCCTGTATTCGCCAACATTGTATTGGCAGACGAGATAAACCGTACGCCTCCTAAAACACAAGCTGCGTTACTTGAGTCGATGCAGGAGTATGCAGTGACAATTGCAGGTCAGCGCTACGATTTGCCAAAACCATTTTTTGTACTCGCTACCCAAAACCCGATCGAGCAGGAAGGTACCTATCCGTTGCCGGAAGCACAGCTTGATCGTTTCATGTTTAATATACTCCTCACCTATCCTTCTATACAAGACGAAATTACGGTTGTAAAGAATACAACGTCCGACGAAGTAAGAACGGTTAACAAAGTATTGAATGCCGAAGAGATCTCGTACTTCCAGCACCTGGTGCGCCGAGTGCCGGTGCCTGATAATGTGATTGAGTACGCAGTAAATCTTGCCAATAAAACTCGTCCCGGTGTTAATGGAAGCTCTTCAGTATCGAAAGATTACCTGGAGTGGGGGGCAGGCCCGCGTGCTTCACAGTACTTGGTGCTTGGCGCTAAATGTAATGCCTTGCTGAACGGTAAATATTCTCCTGATATCGAAGATGTACGTGCAGTCGCTAAACCTGTACTGCGTCATCGCATCGTACGCAACTTCAAAGCCGAAGCAGAAGGCATCAGCGTTGATGATTTGATCACCAAGCTGATTTAGGCCATCGATCTTTAGTCTCTAATATTTTAACGTATAACTATATCTGATGAAATTATTTGTTTTTTGTTTTTCCATGATCATCGCGCTGCCGCTTTTTGCACAGTCGAAGAAAGAGTTGCAGGCAGAAGTAACAAAACTGAAAGCCGAGATCGAACAACTGAAGAAACCCAAAGATGTTGAACTAACCGATACAGTAAAGAAAGCAAGTTACGGATTGGGAGTGCTGGTAGCATCGAACCTTAAATCACAAGGCGGAGATTCATTGGATGTGGAGGCACTGACAATAGCTATACGCGATGTATACCAGAATAAAACATTGAAGATACAGCAGCAGGATGCAATGATGATCGTGCAGACCTATATGCAACAGGCTGCCGAGAAAAAGAACAGCAAATTGAAAGAAAGCAGCGCTGCATTTTTGAAAGAAAACAAAACGAAGGAAGGTGTGATCACTACTGCGAGTGGACTGCAATATAAAGTGCTCACTGCCGGTAAAGGTAAAGCTCCGAAAGCTACCGACAATGTAACGGTACACTATACCGGTAAACTGGTAGACGGCACCGTATTCGATAGCTCAGTAGAACGCGGTCAGCCTGTAACGTTCGGTGTGAGCGAAGTGATTTCCGGATGGACCGAAGCATTACAGTTGATGCACGAGGGCGACAAGTGGTTGCTATATATACCACAAGAGCTGGGCTATGGCGACCGCGGTGCCGGTGGACAAATTCCTCCGTATGCCACCCTGATCTTCGAAGTAGAACTGATCAAAGTAAATTAAGATATACTATATACAGCCCTCAGCCAGTATCAACTGTGTATGAGAGGCTGCTTGCCGCAAGGCTTTAGCAGGAGCGTAGGTGTCAGATGACCACCACGCTCTTGCTTTTTCTGCCGATGGAAATTCAAGTATAACAAGTCTTCCGGGTTTCCAATCTCCTTCCAGCGTTTCCGTTGCGCCACCGCGTACAATAAATCTTCCTTCATACGGCACGAGCGAAGCCGGTGTTAATTTCTTATAGTCTTCGTACAAGACCGGATCTGTAATGGTGATGTCTACGATGATATAGGCTTTCATAAATGTTTTATTTGAATGTTAAAAATATACTACTAAGATGAACAGCAAGGAGAAGAAATGATTTTAATGTATATTGCATACATGAACGTTCAGCCACTATATCTTCATATTGTTCGCATTCTTTCGGAACGCGACCGTATACCTGTTGAAATGTTAGCTATTAAAGTTGGCACTACCACAACTAGTATTATAGATTCCCTTCAAAAGCTGGAAAAACTAAATATTGTAAAAATGGATGCAGCCCGGCGGAGTGTTAGTCTCTCCAATCCGGATAGCATTCCATCGATGGATCAATTCTATGCTTTGGCAGGATAATGACTTTGTTCTTTGCTTGTGCATTGGCCTTTGTCCTTGCACTCTATATTTCGATTACCGAGTTCTTTAATACTAATTCTGCTATTGTTTTTGCCTTTGCAAAGCGATCGGTTTGGTTATGGTTGTATGGTTCTGTCTATGGTCTTGTGGCAGTCTTGTTTTTACTATTGATTTATCATCGTTTCATTAAAGCGGATATTGGTACTATAGCGCTTGCTGGTCTGCAACCAACATCCAAAGTCTGGTTTTATGCTGCTGTTATAGGCATATCCACGCGATCCTTGCTCAATATTTCATTTTATAATATTGCAGTGGATGGAAAAACTTTTCCGTTGGGACTTGCCACGTTTGTACAAACATTTGAACCGCGTCTTACGAAATTAATAGATGAAGACTATTTTATAAGCTTTGATATATTCTTGCAACGCGCTGTAATGGCTAATAAGCATCTCATGCTGGTTGAAGTGCACGAAATTATGAGAGAACGCCTGAGTTCCAGATTAACTCGTT
>CAMLLI010000474.1 GCA_946480685.1 uncultured Flammeovirgaceae bacterium
TAAAGTAGACTGCGGATAAATCGCGGCACGGGCCGAACCGGTTGAAGTGCGCTCCGGATCAAGTCCCTGGAAGAATTTGGTAAACGTTACCAGGTTGTCCGCAGATGCGTATAGTCGCAACGACTGTATCTTTACCCGCTGGCTCCAGGCAGTTGGTATAGTATATCCCAGTTGAATATTCTTGATCCGCAGATACGAAGAGTTGCCGAGCCAGAAGGTTGAGTTCTGTGAGTTGGGTGTATAGCCACTGTCTACAAACACATGCGGAATGGAGTTCGATGTTCCTTCACCATCCCAGGCATCAGTCTTCCACCAGGTAGGCGGAGCAGACGCCTGGTTGAAAGGTGATACACCCCAGCCGGTCACATAAGTCTTTCTTCCATATACACCTTGTACAAAAACACTCAGGTCAAAAGATTTATAGCTTGCCGACAAATTGATTCCGTAATTGAATTTCGGGAAGACACCTTCCACGGTTGTACGATCGTAGGTCAAATCAATTCTTCCATCGGGTACACCATCAGGCCCGCTTATGTCTTTGAACTTAAGATCGCCCGGTTTGGGTACAATGCTGGTATAGGAAGGCGTTGGACCGTTGTCAATCTCTGTCTGATTCTGATAGATACCATCCTGTACCAATACGTAGTAGGTGTTATAGGGAAGTCCCTCCTGCCGGATGTTTACTCCACTGATCTCGCGTGCGCCAAAGCGAATCAGTTTGTTCCGGTATGTTTCGAGGTTTGCGTTGACGCTATAGGTGAATTCTCCGATCTTATTGCGATAGCCAAGCATAAATTCCCAACCTGTATTTTCCAGTATACCATCGTTTATAGTCGGTGCATTTATACCGATGTGATCGGGCACCTGCAAACTGCGAAGTATATCTTTAGTTGTCTTTTTATACCAATCAACCGAACCGGTAAGTTTCGCATTGAACAGCGCGAAGTCCAATCCGAAATCGGTCACCGTTGTAGTCTCCCATTTTATATTCGCATTGTTAATGGAGCGTCTGCTGATACCCTGTGCAAGTGATCCGTTAAAGCTATAGTCCAGTGTCTCATCATCCGGAGCAGTGGATATATTCAGAATGTTCTGGTAAGGATAATTACCTATATTTTGATTACCGAGTTGTCCCCACGAGCCGCGTATCTTCAGTTCATCCAGCCAGGTTATACCTTTCATAAATTGTTCTTCGGTAATGCGCCATCCTCCTGATACAGAAGGGAACAATGCCCACCGGTTGCTCTTCGGAAAACGTGACGATGCATCGTAGCGGAAGCTTGCTTCCAGGAGATATTTACCCGAGAAGTCGTAATTTACTCTGCCGAAAAAAGATTGTATAGCCCATTCGTAAGCGTTGCTTCCGTTGGTCTGACTGGCAGCCGGTGCTACGGCAAGTTCCCACAGCTCCGTGGAAGGAAGTTTGGTGCGATACGCATCAAGGCGATCATACCGATAACTTTCCTGTTGATAGCCTAACAATGCACTTACTGAATGTACGCTTGAAAATGTTTTGGTATAGTTCAGCGTTCCGAACAATGTATACTGGTTCTCGCGTGTGTTGCGTTGCGCGAGTGAATGTGCACCACCGTTCCATACAGAACCCTGGTTATGTATACCGTTAGCATCGGGAAAGAATTCATATCCGACAGATGAGACAACCAATGCCTTCGCCATCTCTTCTTCAAAACGGACAGAACCTTTTACTTCGGCTGTCAATCCTTCAACGATGGATACATTGAGGTACGGACTGAACAACAAATAGCTATTCACAAATTCTTTTCCGCCACCTGCTGTTGCTATAGCGATAGGATTTTTGTTACCGCCTTTATTCTGAAACGCATACGCGGTATACCTTCCACTTCCGTCTGCCAATTGTGGCGTACTTGTAGGTGGCGCTGCGTACGCAGAGAGCATCTGATCTTCCGAACTGTTGGAGTCAATCAGCTGCGGCCCTGTGTTACCGGTCGTGAGCGCAGTGTCGTGTCGCTTGCCCCGCGCCATGGATATATTACTGCCAAACGTTACGCGGCTTCCCAGGTTTGTTTTGAAATTTACCTGCGCATCATATCGTTTATAGTCGGTGGCGAGCAGCAGGCCTGTCTCATCCAGCATACCAAAGCCTACATTAAATGTAGTGCCGGCTTTACCACCGTTTACACTGAGAAAGTGTTTTTGAATGGGTGCTCTCCGAATAAGATAACGTGTCCAATCAGCGCTAGGATATTGAGCGGGATCTGTAATAGCGCCTTGCCGGTACATTTCGATCTGTTCATCGGTATAGCGCCATTGTGTCTGGCGACCGGAGTGATCGATCGCTTTATTCATAAGCTCCATATACTCTACGGAGTTCGTCACACGATCAATCTTGATCGAAGGATTTTGCGTAGAGTAATTATAGTTATAGTCGATGCTGAGCCGCCCTTCTTTACCTTTTTTGGTTGTTACCAATATAACTCCGTTCGCAGCCCGTGAACCATATATAGCAGCAGACGCAGCATCCTTCAACACGGATATATCTTCGATCACATTCGGATTTAATAGTTCCAGTTTGCCTTCCACACCATCGATCAACACCAGCGGATTACTTCCTGCAGAGCTGAATGTACCTTGTCCTCGAATGCGGATCTGGTTGCTCTCATCACCCGGTGCAGCGGAGTTCTGTGTGATCTGTAATCCGGGCGTGCGACCTTGCAACAACGCCACCGTGCTTGGTGCCTGCCGCGTTGTGATCTCCTCTCCCGCCACGGTTGAGACAGCGGCTGTCATATTTACTTTCTTCTGTGTTCCATATCCCACGACAACCACTTCGCTGAGTGTTTGTACATCGGGCTGCAGCGTTACGTTGAGAGTTGTCTTTCCTTCAAGGGGAACGCGTTCCGTTTTATAGCCTATAAAAGAAAATACGAGTATAGCATCCGGGTTATTTACGTTGAGAGAATATTGTCCCGTTGCATCGGTAGTGGTGCCTGTCGCAGTTCCTTCAATCATCACGCTGACACCGGGAAGTTCACTGCCATCGTCTGAGACAATCTTTCCCGTAACCTGTTGCGCCTGCGTTGCCTGACAGAAAAGCAATACGACTGTTGTGAGTCCCAACGCTATACGCAGCATATGTATAGTTTCTCGTAGTATTCTTTTCATACGCATACAGGTTTAGTTTCCGAAGATGGATTCGCGTGCAGTTCTATATGTCCCGAAAGACACATACCGTACCGGAGTAACAACCGCATACCCGCTGTTACTATACCGGCTGATTTCACTGGATTGTGTTTCATAACAAATGATGGTTTAGGGCTTCGTGGTATATTTTATTTGCAACACTGATCACGCGGTGAAAGTATTTCATACCGCAATCGTTTGATGCATGGCCCAATTTTGCGCCTAAACCTTTATTTCGAGGGTATAAAAACTGTTCAAATACAGGAAGAAATCGTTCGGAGTATTGATTTTTAGCAGTATAGATCGAAATGCCATACCGAACGGAATTGAAAGTTCTCCGAAGAAGAAATCATCGCAATAAAAGATATACCATCACCACGCGCGGTTCGGTATATATACTAACAGGACAAAAAGAAGATGTTCCGTTTCTGTAATATGAAACGATGCAGGTATATATTTATAACGACATATTACTGCTAACGGGCTACGGTGCTGCCGTTTTAGCTTCAGACAGATTCAAAAATGTTACGGGCAGATCAGGTGATTGGACACACAGTATATTTTTACCTCCATTCGTTTTCAGTTTTATAATCGCACAACCATTATAGGCCTGTACTTTTCTGGAACCGGATGACGTTCCCATGTTATCAAGGAGCTTACCCGCACCTGCCAGTGAAAAATTTATCCAGTTGCGGGCGTCCAGGCAGAGTATATTATTTTCATCCGTCAGCTTTACTTGTACCGTAACGGTATCTCCTTCTGATCCGATCGTCTCTGCCACGAGCTTCGCAGCCGTTCCCCACAACTCGGATTGATAACGCTGGGTAATCTCATCTTCAATGACAACTTTACCTTTGCGTGCTTTTACATGGAGTATATTATTTCCATTCGTGAACGAAACCATCCAGCGCAACCCGGCTGCCGGAAAATCCTGGCTATTGCGCTTTTTTATACCATAGCTTTTACCATTCACAAACAACTCGGCCTCATCGCAGTTGGAATATACCTTTACCATTTTTTGTTCACCATCTTTTCCCCAGCGCACCGGCCACGTGTGTCCGTAGATATGCGCCATCGGTTTGTCTGTCCAGTATGATTGAAAAACATAGTATGATTCTTTCGGAGTGAAGTCTCGTTCTACTACACCTTTCTGATTTACATACGGCACCGGGTTATCCGGGCGCACCGGTGTTGAAAAATCTTTGAACGGCCAGTATGCAGTACCGGTAAGCCACGGCATGGTTTCCTGTTCCTTTAAATGCCAGTCGATAAGATTACAAATATAGGTCTCACTCCAGTCTCCGTCTTTTGAGACACGTGTGCTGCCTCCGTATAATGATGCATCGCCTTTGCGCTCATCGGCTCCGCTGCCCGTTGCTATCTTTTCAACAACGGTCTCGGCTTCTTCCGAGTGTCTTCCCGCGTGACTGTCTCCACCCCACTCCACATGCAGGAAATGTTTTACACCTTCAAATTCCTTACGCGAT
>CAMLLI010000475.1 GCA_946480685.1 uncultured Flammeovirgaceae bacterium
TTTTCTCAATCGGTTATGCACCGGATAAGAAGGGAAAGATGATGATGTTGTTTGGAAGTCTGAATGCTACCGGCGGAGAGAACCGACTCAACGTAGCCGTTACACGCGCGCGTGAAAAAATAATTCTCGTAAGCAGTATATGGCCGGAACAATTGAAGACAGATGATTCCAGAAATGACGGCCCTCGTTTATTAAAAGAGTATCTCACATTTGCACGTGATGTAGACCAGCGGAGGTTTAAACCTCAAATCACTTCACTTGATGGTGAACGATCGCATCGGTATCTCAAAAATCATTTGCAACAATGGAGTGCAGCGCGTCTGAATGAATTTTCATTCGAGACAAACGCGTTGCCATTCTCCGATATCAGCGTCAAGCAAAGAGATAATTACCTTGGTATCCTATTAACAGATGATGTACGCTATCATCAAAGTCAATCGGTAAAAGAGGCGCATGCCTATACACCTTTATTGTTGTCGCAAAAGAACTGGAGTTACCGTATGGTATACAGTCGTAACTACTGGCGCGACCGCGAAAAAGTTGAACATGAAATTATACTCTTTACGGGTACAGCAGCAAGTCATTAAAAATTCCAGTTCGGAATTTCGTTTTCAAATTCAGAAACGTTCAGCTTCACAACTTCCATCAGGTTGCTTGTTTTTTCGAACACGCGATGCTGGCGGTCGGAGCTATTACCTTTTTCAAGGATGTTTTCAATCACTGATATATATTGTCCGTAGTTCAATTGTTTAATATAGGGCTCCACTGCGCGCAGCCAGTTCCTGATGTCTTTACGTAGCAGCGTTGTCTTTCCGTTTTTACTGGTTACAATTTCCGCCTCAAGTCCGTAACGCATCGCTCTCCATTTATTTTCGCGGAAGATCCATCGCTTTAACGGCGTGTTGGATTTTGTCCACTCTTCCTGGTGATCGCGAAACCAATGTGCCAGCGCGTGAACAAACGCAGCTATACCCAATACTTCTGCCAGTGTTGCCGGTTCATCGCAGAAGCGAAGTTCAAGTGTACCAATCTGTGGACTCGGTCGAATATCCCACCAGAGATCTTTCATACTCTGAATCGCTTTGGAGCGAAGCAAGAAATGATATAGCTTCTGAAATTCTTTCCAGTCTTTAACAAGATACGGCATGCCCGCGGTAGGCAACGCTTCGTATGTTGTAGGCCTGCATGAAGACAAACCGGTATACATACCTTGCCAGAACGGAGAACTTCCTGAAAGAGAAAGTATATGCGGCAGCACGTGCATGAAAAAATAATTGAAGCGGATACAATCTTCACCCGAGCGCATACCGAGGTGAATATGCATACCGTATACAGCCATTCTGCGTATAAGCCACTGGTTGCGATCAATCAATTCGTGATAGCGTGGTGAAGGTGTAACCAATCGGTCGCGATAATCTGCCAATGGATGTGTGCCCGTGGAAGCAAGTGTTAGCCCCAGCTGTGAAGTTGCCTTCCTCGCTTTTTGAAGAGAATTTTTTAAATCATGTTGTGCTGCATGTACATCGCTGCAAACGCCTGTGATAATTTCGATCGTGCTCTGAAAAAATTCCTGTTTAAAAGCATCGTTCTTAACAAGATCAATAATTTCAGCAGCGCGTGGTGTTAACAAAAGATTTTTTTGATCAAGTACCTGCAGCTCCAGCTCAATGCCCATAGAAAGCTCCTGCTTACTCGAATGGAAGGGTAGGTTAACTATATTACTTTCTTGCATGCGGAAAAGTAATTAAGATATTTTGTAAACCATTAACTTTCGGAAATCAATTCACAGAAGTTCATGTGTGGTATAACGGGAATTTTTGCATTCAACCTCGTAGGTAAATTTAATAAGATACAAATCAGCAATGCCACACGGGCTATACAAAAACGCGGCCCGGATTATCAGGATGTTTATCATGACGAATGGGTTGGTCTTGGTCATCGCCGATTATCGATCATTGATACAACCGCAGTGGCCCATCAGCCGATGTGGGATGAAAGCAAACGCTATTGTATTGTCTTCAACGGAGAAATATTCAACTATCAATCACTAAAGCAAGAGCTCGAACGGAAGGGCTATACGTTCTTCTCGCATTCGGATACAGAAGTATTGCTCAAGCTATATATCGATCAGAAAGAAAAATGCCTCGCTAAACTCAACGGCTTTTTTTCGTTTTGTATTTACGATCGTGAAGAACAGACTTTCTTTTTGGCGCGCGATCGTTTCGGCATCAAGCCACTGCTATATCTCTTTGACGAAGATAAGTTTTTGTTTGCATCCGAGATGAAGTCCATTTTAGAGTATGGTATCGAAAAGACCATCGACTATAATTCACTCTATATTTATCTTCAGTTAAATTATACACCTGCACCGGATACAATTTTCCTGAACATTAAGAAGCTGATGCCGGGACATTATATGAAAGTATCGCGGCAGAAGATGGATATTCAATCATACTATCAAATTCCTTATGACCGCGAAGCGGCCGAACGAAATACAATTTCTTACCAGGATGCACAGGCTAAATTGAAGCAGCTGCTAGAGGAATCGGTACAACGGAGATTGGTTGCTGATGTACCCTTGGGCGCATTTCTGAGTGGAGGTATAGATTCTTCGGTTGTTACAGCCTTGGCCAGTAAACACAAACCTGATCTGCATACTTTTTCCATTGGATTTAAAGACGAAAAGTTTTTTGATGAAACGGAATATGCGCGATTGGTCGCTAATCATTTCAAGACCGATCACACCGTTTTTTCACTTACCAATAACGATCTCTATGCACACGTAAATGCTGTGCTCGATTATATCGATGAACCGTTTGCAGATTCATCAGCATTGGCGGTATATATATTGAGCAGAGAAACCCGTAAGCATGCAACGGTTGCCCTATCCGGCGATGGTGCTGATGAAATGTTTGCCGGGTATAATAAACATGCAGCTTTCAATCGAATCATTCATAAAGGATTCAAGGAAGAAATGGTCGGTGCTTTGCATCCGCTATGGAAAGCGTTGCCTCAATCCAGAAATAATCCGCTGGCAAACAAAGCACGTCAGCTATTGCGCTTTAGTGAAGGGATGAAGTTATCAGCAAAAGATCGTTACTGGCGCTGGGCCGGATATGCACACAATGATGAAGCCATGGCGATGCTGCATGCGGATATAAAATTGAAAAGCTCACAGCAGGAATTTGCAAAACGTAAAAATACGATACTTCAATATCTACCCGATAACGCTGGCATCAATGATATACTGTTAACGGATATGTTACTCGTGTTGCCTAACGACATGCTTACCAAAGTAGATCTGATGAGCATGGCAAATGGTTTGGAGGTTCGTGTTCCCTTCCTCGACTATGAAGTTGTCAATTTTATATTTAGTCTTCCAGGCGAGTATAAAATCAATCACCAGTATAGAAAGAGAATTCTTCAGGATGCTTTCCGTGATATACTTCCTGCTAAACTCTATAACCGTCCGAAAAAGGGGTTTGAAGTTCCGTTGTTGAAATGGTTTAGAAATGAAATGAAGTCATTGATAACCGATGATCTTTTGTCAGAAGAGTTTATCCGTTCCCAAGGCATCTTTGATTACAGTGCTATCGATCAATTAAAGCAACAGCTGTTTTCATCCAACCCGGGCGATGCCCACGCACGTATCTGGGGATTAGTGGTTTTCCAGTGGTGGTGGAAAAAAATTATGTGATCTGTTAATAAGCACGGTTCAAACGAACCGGAATGTGTTTGTTAAAATGATAACTTTATTGGTTAACGGGCTATTTTTGAACATTGCTATAACGATTTCTGCTATTTTTATTTAAAAATGGTTATAAATTAACCTTGTATATCCAAAATTTGGTGTTTTAAAGCGCTAGTCGACTTTTTCAAGGGACAATCCGGTAAATTTCTTATAAAGAGCTTCCGGTTACGCCAAGTTTAACGGACAGGCGTCTGGTTGTTTAGTGAGGTCAGGTGGAAACGCCTGGCCTTTATTTTTTTGGTTTTTAAAATAAAATGTCAAAAAATTAATCAACCTGAAAATTTATGTCTATACATAGTTGTGTAACCAGTACAATATTTCGTTATCCGTAATTTTTTGAAATATTCCGAATTTGAATCGTGGCCGGTTAAATTTTAAGCCTATCTATAACGATTTCTGTAATTTTTTTTGAAAAGTGGTTTGATTTTTACCCTATTGTTAAAAAATTTATACCGTTAAATGACGCTGGACGTCTTTATCTAAACCTAACAACTAAATAACTATGAAAAAGTCCGTTATTTTTCTTGTCTTGCTTATCGCGGTAAGCATACTGGCAGTATTCATGCCGTCAGTACCCACCACCATCGTTACGGAGGGCATTAACTCCGGAGACACTGCATGGATGTTGGCGGCTACAGCCCTGGTGTTGTTGATGACACCCGGCCTGGCGTATTTCTACGGAGGTATGATCGACACCAAAAACATTATCTCAACCATGCTGCAGAGTTTCATTGCCATGGGTGTGATAAGTGTATTGTGGATCCTGGTTGGATTCAGTCTTGCGTTTGGTACAGATGTTAATGGCTTAGGACTCATCGGTGATCCTACTTCGTTCTTCATGTACCAGAATGTACTTGATGGTAAGCCTTGGTCACTGGCACCTACTATTCCGCTGGT
>CAMLLI010000476.1 GCA_946480685.1 uncultured Flammeovirgaceae bacterium
TGTATACCTTTGAATGCATTGCACAGATCCAGGTTAAGTGCAAAGTAATCCTGCGGGATCATGGTATATGAATTATACTTTTCATATAGGGTAGCATAGAAGTCAAACGCCTTGTTATAACGCCTCACATCTACCCCCCCGAGGCGTAATACTTTTTTTATCAGTTCTCTATGCATTTACAATTCGCGAATTAGGTACTATAAATCCATTACTATGGGAATGAGGAAAGTTTCTGCCCTTTGCAGGAGATTCTGAAATCTCAAAAGCAACAACCTCTTTCTCCCAACACAGTGTTTCCGTATTGTGTTCTCCTATCCATACAGAAACTTTGTATTGATCCGGAATCATGGGTGGTAATTCAATCTCAGTCTCAATGACCTGCTCTGTTTCTGAAAACTTAATAAAAGGTTGCAGCTTGGGTATAGCTTGTAAAACCGGAACACCTATCGAATTTGAGATGTCGTACGCAACAAATAAATCCTTATGCCTTGATCGTGATATAATACCGCTTTTTATAGACAACGTATAGGATGGCTGTGCACCTTCAAGACGAAGAGCCACTTGATTAATATAGGCTGCCGACTTACCAGGATTTGTGGTCGACCACTGCATAGCATTTACTCCAATTGAAGCAGCCTGATAATCGTGAATAATTTCAGATACGGTACCTTGTTTTTTTAGTCCGCCCTTTTCTATCAATATAGCTCTGCGGCACAAGTTACTCACGGCCGCCATGTTGTGGCTCACAAACAAAATCGTCTTCCCGCTTTTGTTGACCGTCTCCATTTTACCTATACACTTCTTCTGAAACTCCGCGTCACCAACAGCAAGCACTTCGTCTATAATTAATATCTCCGGTTCGAGGTGCGCAGCTACGGCAAATGCGAGACGCAACTGCATACCGCTTGAATAGTGCTTCAGTGGTGTATCCAGAAATTTTTCGGTGCCGCTGAAATCAACTATTTCATCAAACTTTGCTTTTATCTCGGCATGTTTCATTCCGAGTATGGAGCCGTTCATGAATATATTTTCGCGACCGGTAAGTTCCTGGTGAAATCCTGTGCCTACTTCGAGTAAGCTTGCAATGCGACCACGCACCGTAATGCGACCAGCCGTTGGAGGAGTAATGCGTGAAAGAATTTTCAGCAGGGTAGATTTCCCGGCACCATTTCTTCCGATGATACCGATAGACTCTCCGGGTTGAACATCAAACGATATATCGCGCAATGCCCAGAATTCTTCTGTAGCTTCTTTGGGCGAGAACAAACCTGAAAGTTTATCGCGAAAACTCAAATAGGGAAGCTGCTGATGCTGGATCAGAAACTTCTTGGAAATATTTTGAACTTCAAGTATAGGCTTCATGCCAGGTCTGCAAAAAATAATTCTGTTTTTCTAAAATAACCAAGACCTAACAGTAACGATAGTATAGAAGCACAAATGCTAATGGTAATCAATACCGGATCTAAAGGGTCTGTACTCAAGGGCACTCTGAAAAATGTTATAGCAGCATACATCGGGTTTAACGCTAACACGTATTTGAGAAAAGATAAATCGATACGCGACACGGGATATACTATAGGCGTAAGGAAAAAAGCAACCTGCATCACAAACGACACAACAAAACGGAAGTCGCGGTACTTGATCATAAGCGCTGATAACCAGCAGCCCAGTCCTACAGCGCCAACTATACTTAATACAAAAGCAAGCGGCCAAAAGAACACGAGCTCCAGACCGTTAATTGATACCGGGGCAAAGAATAAGTAAATAATAAAGAGGATAAGTGCTACAGCTAGATCAACGAGCGATGCCAGTACTGATGATAAAGGTATAATAAGTCTGGGGAAATATATCTTTTTGATAATAGGAGCATTGAGCACCATGCTATTACCTGCATTTGTTACGGATGTTGAAAAGAAATTCCACAGTAACAAACCAGAAAAAGCAAAAACAGAATAAGGAATGCCACCCGTGTTGACTCCCAGCATTCTTCCGAAGAAGAAAGTAAAGATGATCATCATAAGGAGTGGTTGCAGCATCACCCAAAAAATACCCAATACGGTTTGCTTGTACTTCACTTTGATATCGCGCCAGGTAAAAAAATAAAATAACTCGCGGTAGCTCCATAGCTCCCTGAAGTTGAAAGACAGGTGACTGGCAGGTTCAATGACGGTATCCGGGTGTGATTGACTCATAGCAAGGGACTTTCTGTTACAACATGTAAGCCATTTTTGGCAATGCACTACATGTCAATGTAAAACATAATACTTTAAAAAATCTAACTTCCCTGAATGGGATAAAAATCTAAAAGTTGTCTCACATTAACACGCATTACTACCAAGACTTTGTTTGTTGTGTTTTAATATTTTTGCAAAGGTAATCATGAATGTATTCTTTTTATTCCCCTACCCATTAAGTGAGTCGCCTTCGCAGCGTTTCAGGTTTGAACAATATTTTACACTACTTGAAAAATCAGGCATTACTTGTTATAAACAATCATTTTGGGGGATAAAAACCTGGCGTGTTCTTTACAAAAGTGGACATACCTTTCAAAAAGTGGCAGGTTTTTTAACTGGAATCTTAAAAAGAATATTCTTACTCATAAAAATAGGCAGCGCTGATTACGTTTTCATTCATCGCGAAATCCTGCCCGTTGGTCCACCGGTATTTGAATGGATCATTGGAAAAGTTTTCCGGAAAAAAATTATCTATGATTTTGATGATGCTATCTGGCTGCCCAACACTTCGGCAGAAAATAGAATTGTGTCAATTATCAAATGGCACTCTAAAACACAATTGATTTGCAAGTGGAGCTATCGAGTAAGTTGTGGAAATAATTACCTGGCCGACTTTGCCAAACAGTTTAACAGTAATGTTGTATTCAACCCCACAACCATTGATACAGAGAATCATCACAATCCGGCTCTCTATCCACATCAGGCAAATGGAAAGATCACTGTTGGCTGGACAGGTTCGCACTCTACGTTAAAGTATATAGATGTTGTTATACCTGTACTTAAACAACTTGAGACCAAGTATGGCGCTATATTTCAGTTTATAGTAATTGCGAATAAGAAACCGGAATTACCACTAAACAATCTTGTATTCATTCCTTGGAAAGAACAAACTGAAATTGAAGATCTGAGCAAAATCGATATTGGTATTATGCCGTTAACTGATGACATCTGGGCGAAGGGTAAATGTGGATTCAAGGCGCTGCAGTATATGGCGCTTCAAATTCCGGCCGTGGTTTCACCCGTTGGTGTTAATACTGAAATTATAGATTCAGGTGTCAACGGATTCTTATGTTCTTCTGAAGAAGAGTGGTTCAATGCGATTGATAAACTCATTCAAAATGAAACGCTGCGACACCAGGTTGGCGCTGCCGGAAGAAAAAAGGTGATCGAACGTTATTCCGTACTCTCCAATTCTGCTACGTTTTTGTCCTTGTTTTCGTAGTATATGAAAATGAGGGCAAGGGTATAGAAAGGAAGTAAAGGGATTTTATAGCGAGAAAGTGATCCGAAGTTAAATGTTGATACCCCCACAGCAAAGGCAAATGTTATGCTGAACACAAGACAGAAAATGATGTGTGGATTTGTTAACGCTGCAAAAAACGTTGAGCCGCGTTTAAACATCACATATATCGTTAACAGCAACAGCACCAGTGACTCCATCGCCGACATCAACATCAGTGGATTGCGTACTTCCCAAATATAGGGTCTGAATAACGAAACATTTATAGCCTGTGGACCAAGTTTTACCAGGCTGCCAAAAGATCCATCGAGTTCACCGAGCGTGTAGGTACTTCCTGCATCATGCCCTGTAAGATAAGCTATATCGTACGCTGTAATCATAGCAGTGTTACCAAGTTGATCAAGTGCATACCGGGAGTCATCTTTACCCACCTGGCTAATAGCGAAATAACCCGATATAACGGTTATAGCAATAACAAAGGGTAACATCATAATTTTAAACACCACTGATCGTATCTTGGACAAGTTGGTGGCATATACCCATATCATTACAGCAGGCAAGTAGGTGAGAAGTATATATTTCTTGATCGAAAAAATAATATAGAAGGAAAGAAGGAGGATCAACACGTTGAAAATATTCAATCGCTTGTCGAGAAAAATTCTTTTTACTAGTAGTGTTGCTATACCGAGGCCTGCCAGTGTGATCGTATCTTTTAATAAACCGGAGCCCCAGAATACAACGGAGGGTATAAATAAAGTGGCGATAGCGATAAGCTTGTGAAGATCAGGTTTGATCTCGTAAAATGTAACGAATAACATCCACAGCCCAACAAAACTGATGACGGCAAAAAGAACTGCGGTTGCCGAGTATGAAGAAAATGTAAACAGATCAAACACCGCAGCAATTCGTATTACCATGAAAGAAGAGCGATCATGAAAAAAAGGAATGCGTGATGAGTACTTGTAAATTCCTATTTCGTTGGAGCCATCGCCAAATAAAAGCTTGAAACCAGTAGCAGGATTTTCCATAAAGGCTTCCCATATATGCCGGCTTCCGTAAGAGTGGAAATTATAAGTATCGCCTCCACTGTAATAAAACTGGTAAATAAACCCCAGCGCGAGTGCACCCAGAATTTTTGCTGTGAGCGCTGGAAAAAAATATGGTCGCGTTAAC
>CAMLLI010000477.1 GCA_946480685.1 uncultured Flammeovirgaceae bacterium
CTATTTGTTGCCAAGATTCCTCAATGATTTTCTACAGAAACATCCGGGCACATCCTTCACGGTAATGGAACTGCAGACGCACGACATCATCAACTACCTGAAAACAAACCGGCTTGATGTTGCTATCCTCGTAACACCACTCGATGACAAAGAGATTCGGGAAGTACCAATCTTCTACGAACCTATATTGTTATATACTTCCGAAAACCTGAAGTACTATCAGCAGGAAAGAATAAATCTCAAAACACTTACCTACGAGAATTTACTTTTGCTGGAAGAAGGTCACTGTTTCCGCGGACAAGTTGAAAATCTGTGCGCAGCTAAAAACAATAAAGTACATCACCAGCTGAATTATCAAAGCGGCTCATTCGAAACATTGAAAGCGATGGTCGACAACAACTACGGCTATACCTTGATACCCGAGCTCGCGGTAAACAGCAAAAGCAAACACGTAAAACGATTTACATCACCCGAACCTGTTCGCGAAGTAAGTCTCGCAGTACATCACGGCTTCGTGAAAGAAAATTTACTCTTCAAACTCCGCGAAGCCATCCTCAAAATTATACCTCCGCACTTTAAGAAGAACGACAAGTATATACGCGTTCGGTGGGACTGAATTAGCTGCGAGCTTTGAGCCATGAGCTGCGAGAAAGGAAAGGCAGCTGGCTGCAGGCTACTGGCTACAGGAAAAAAGACAAGGCATATAGGTATATATCCTTTGTGAACCTTTGTGCCTCCTTTATGCTCTTTGTGCCATTGGATTTCAAAACGCTTTTAGTAAACGCATCTGCGCCTCAGAAAAAGTCAATCTTGCAGCTGGCAGCTGGTAGCTAGCAACTATTTTTTTATCTTCTGGTCTGTAACCTTTCCACCACCTTCCGGTAACTAACACGAATTTGACAAAAAGAGCGTACCTGATGACAGACGAACTACTTATGGAGGCCGTAAAAAACGGTGATCTTCAGCAGGCCTCTGCGCTTTTTGAGCGCTATAACAAGCGCATATTCAATTTCCTGGCACGCTTAACCATGGATCGTGCCCTGGCCGAAGACCTGACGCAAAATGTTTTCCTGCGCATTATAAAATACAGGAACAGCTATCGCGAAGGAGCCCGATTCCAGTCGTGGATATACCAGGTAGCCAGAAATGTTTTTTCAGATCACTACCAGGTACATAAGAACAAGTACTCTGACTTTGTTGATGTTGAAAAAGTGAGCGACTCTCTATACGATACCGAAGATATCAACACACTGGATGAGCAGGAAAAACTTCTGCAGCGTTCGATGGCGAAGCTCAGTGATGAACAACGCGAGCTGCTGATCTTAACGCGCTTTCAACACATGAAGTATGAAGAAGTTGCTGCGATCATGGACACCACGGTAGCGAACATAAAAGTAAAAGTGCATCGCGCTATACTGAAATTACGCGAGCACTATTTTGAACTTGAAAAAATATAAACGGAACATACGCTGCAACGTAGTTCTAACGAATATATGAACAGGGAAACACTCGAAACACTTCTGATTGATTACATCGATGGAAGGCTTACGCCCGAAGAGAAACTTCAGGTTGAGCAGGAGTTGGTGAACAACAAAGAAGCTTATATACTATATGAGCAACTCAAGGAAGTGATTCACAGCATGGAACGCTCTTCCAAACTGGAGCCGACCGCGAGCCTAAAATCATCTTTTGATAAGCTGATCGAAGAAGAAATTAAGTCTTCAAAAAAAAGTAAAACCATTTTCTTCACGCCTGCCTTCTATCGCATTGCAGCTGCGGTGGCACTGGTGATGTTGGGCGGAGGTATAGGATACTGGATCAGTAAATATGAACGACAACAACAGGAGCTCGCAGATATACGCAAGGAAATGCAAGCTACCAAGACCATGATGATGACGATGCTCGATAATCATCAGTCTGCAAGTCAACGTGTGTTGGGTGCTACGGTAGCGCTGAAGATGGATCGGCCGGACGATGAAATTATACTCGCACTTGCCAACGCGATGAATGAAGACTCGAACACCAACGTACGCTTAGCCGCACTGGATGCCCTGAGCAAATTCAACAAAGAACAAAACGTACGCAAACTGCTGATCGCTTCACTCACCACACAGAAAGATCCGATCGTACAAATAGCACTCATCCGGATACTGGTAGAGATACGCGCCCAGGGTGCCGTTAAAGAACTCCAGCGCATTACTACTGATGAAGAAATGCTAAAAGAAGTAAAAGACGAAGCACACGCAGGAATTCTGAAACTTTCATAAAGATATATATAGCATGCTAAAATCACACCCACACAATTTCCATACTCGCAGCTGGCAGCTAAAAACTCAAAGCTGAGAAAACTCAAATCACAATCAGTAAGAAAATCAAAACATCAACGAAATATGAAAAAGGTATTTGCAACGGTAGCCCTGGTGGTTTTTATAACAGGGTTTATACAGGCACAGGAATATAAACTGGCCAAGAGCACAGGCCGCCTGGAGATCAAAGAAGTAAACCATGTAGAGATTGAAGGCTATGCAGGCAACGAGATCATCTTCACATCACGCAATGGTAAAAAGGATGATGATGAACGTGCCAAAGGATTACGCGCCATCAGCAGCATGGGACTCGAAGATAACACGGGTATAGGTTTATCGGTAGTAGAAAAAGGCGGTGTTATTGAAGTACAGCAGTTAAAGAAGATGGATGGTCCGGATGTGATCATCAAAGTTCCAAAAGGTGTTGTCGTATCGTTCACACATACATCACCGTACGGCGATCGCGTAACGTTCAAGAACTTCGAAGGCGAGATTGAAGTATCAACTATACACAACGGTGTTGTGTTGAATAACACAACCGGTCCGATGACCATCAAAACTGTACATGGCGATATTGATGCTTCACTGAATCCGAATATAAAGAATCCTGTCTCAATTGTATCAGTACATGGTCACGTGGATGTTGCCTTCCCGACTACACTGAAAGCAAACCTGAAGTTAGGCACGGTATACGGAGAGATCTTTGTTGATCCTGATTTCAAGATCGAGATCGAGAAGACCAACAACATGGTGAAATATAGCGACAATGTAAGCGGCAAGCTTAACGGTGGTGGATTGGACATATACCTATCGTCTACCCACAACAACGTATACCTCCGGAAGAAATAAAACCTGACTGCTCCGATCTATATAGCTATAGATCGGAACAGCTTCACCTCAAACTTCTTACTATGAAAATCAATATACTATTCGTCATAGTCGGGCTTATTATTCCCGTGAAGGAATACGCACAAACCGCCATCAACAAATCGATCGCTGTAAAGCCCGGACAAAATATAGTTATGCACTTCGATTACCCTGAACTGGTTCGGGTTAGTACCTGGGATAAAAATGAAGTCTCTATCCAGGGAACGGTAAGTATAAATAACGGAGAAAATGACAACGCATTTACCCTGGACCTTTCAACGTCTGGTAATACAGTTAACATTCGTAACCAGATTGCCGATATGAAAAATCTGCCACGGTTCTATACGATTAAAGATGGCACACAAACCATCACCTTTAAAAACAAGGAAGAACTGGATAAATACAAGCAGCAAACCGGCAAGAGTAAATTTGATATGACGTCCAATGGCGTTGATATCGAAATTGTGCTAGAAATCAAAGTACCGCGCAACATCGATACACGCGTAGAGTCTGTCTATGGAACCGTAGAGATCAAAGAGTTTACCGGGCCACTTTCCGTTACCTCAACCTACGGTGCCGTAGATGCAGCCCTTGTAGAAAAAGCAACGGGTGAGCTAGTCGCAGAAACAAACTATGGAGAGATCTTTACCAACCTGGATACGAAGTTTGGTAACATGAACGGTAAAGATGAACACTTCCACACCTATGTTTCAGCAAAACCGGGTAACGGTCCGCGCTATAGCTTCGAATCAAAATACGGTAATGTATATATACGCAAAGCCAATCCTTAACAGAAAGATACCCTTGCTATAGACCAGGTGAAACAGGATCGATGATTGTTGGTTTAAAAACTTGCTGCCAAAGCAGACGCATTGATTGGTTTCGCAAAAAACCCCTTGAACACCTGGTACGACAAGGATAAAGAGCTCGCAGATACTGCGGGCTCTTTTCTTTTTTTCGAAGTGGTATCTTTATTGCTCTTGCAACGGCACCTGAACCCCACACCACATGGAACTTGATTACCACTGGATCAACCTGCTCGTTCTGTTCGGAGCGTTACAGGGTTTACTCTTCAGCCTGATATTGTTATTCAATAAGAAACATCCAGGCGCCAGATTTCTCAGCATCTTTATGCTGGTATTGGCTTACAATGGTTTTGAGACTTTTAACTGGAGTACCGGACTTGACCGCTATATATTCTTCTTCGATCTCTTTCCATTTGTATTGATCTACGCTATAGGGCCAAGTTTATATCTGTATGTTACAACATTGCTTTACCCGGAGAAGGTACTTGTTACCCGCAACGTGTTGCCTCACTATATTCCTGTGCTGTTCCAGTTCCTGTTTCGCTTCGTTACCATTGCCTATATTATTCTTTGGGAAACTGATCTTTACCGCGGCAGCATTTCACCCAATGCGTTAGACAATATATACTGGCTATATGCAGAGCCGTTGAGTGTTGTGACGTTCCT
>CAMLLI010000478.1 GCA_946480685.1 uncultured Flammeovirgaceae bacterium
CACTCGGGCGATAAAACCTATTTCAACTATTCTAAAAAGATCATCGATCATTTCGTACAGCCGGATGGTTCTATCCGCACGTACGATCTGCTGGAATACAACATCGATCACATTACTCCCGGACGTGTAGTGATGGCGTTGTATCGTGAAACGAAAGATGAAAAGTATAAAAAAGCTGCCGACTTGCTGCGTGAACAACTCAACTGGCAACCGCGCACCAAAGAAGGTGGCTATTGGCACAAGCATCGTTATCCATACCAGATGTGGCTCGATGGACTATATATGGGCGAACCTTTCTCAGCAGAGTATGCGCAGGTGTTTAATCACCCGAAAGAATTTGATGATGTGATCAACCAGTTTGTGTGGATGGAAAAACATTCACGCGACAGCAACACCGGTTTGTTATACCATGCGTGGGATGAAAGCAAGAAGCAACGCTGGGCTGATCCGCAAACAGGTCGCGCACCGGGCTTCTGGGGACGCGGCATGGGCTGGTATGCCATGGCATTGGTAGATGTACTGGATTATATACCGAAAGATCATCCGCGCAGAAAAGAGATGATCGCTATCTTACAACGCTTCGCGACAGCACTTAAAAATTACCAGGATCCTGCATCCGGCACATGGTGGCAAGTGGTTGATAAAGCAAACAAACAAGGTAATTACCTGGAAGCGTCAGCAAGCTGCATGTTTGTATATGCATTTGCAAAAGGAGCAAGGCTTGGGTACCTTGATAAGAGCTATAGCGCATTGGCACGCAAAGGATACGATGGTATACTCAAGAATTTCATTGAGACTGATGCCGATGGAACGATTCACCTGACAAAGACTGTAAGCGTTGGGGGCCTCGGCGGCACACCGTATCGTGATGGAAGTTTTGAATACTATATCAGTGAACCGCTTCGCACCGATGACTTGAAAGGTGTTGGTCCTTTTATACAGGCAAGTATTGAAATGGAATTGCTGGCTAAAAAATAATGCACGAATGAAATATAGTATCATTTTACTCGGTATACTTTTAACAGGCAGTCTGTATGCACAGACACTCGAAAAAGATTTTCCGGAATCATTCAAGGTAAAGATTACCAATACAATCAAAGTTCCGCGCGAGAATGTATTGGTTGTGTTATCACCGGATGCCATTGGAGAGCAAACCAGGAAGTTCAACAGTAAAGCCTTTGTAGTGACGAGCGATGGAAAAGAAATTCCAAGTCAATATAACGAGCACGACCAGGACAATGCCGGGGTTGTGTTCGTTCTCGATAAACTTAATGCTTCTGCAACGCGTGAGGTGACGGTACGCTTTCATCCTACAGCTACTATACCAAGAAGCTATACCAAGAAAACACAGGCTGAGCTTTCACACAAGGTGGGAGGCGAGTGGAAGAATCGTGAATATATAGGGGGCAATTTCAAGAATGTAGATTTTCTGCAGGTGCCGCCGGAACATAAAGACCACTCATGGTTTATTCGTTACGAAGGTCCGGGATGGGAATCTGATAAAGTAGGGTATCGTTTCTATCTGGATCAACGCAACGCGACCGATGTATTTGGAAAAACTACTCCGGACATGTCGCTACAACTGGCTGGTCAGGATGGGTTCGATTCCTACCACAACATGCAACCATGGGGTATGGATGTGATGAAAGTAGGAAAGTCATTGGGTATAGGTTCGATCGGCTCCGTGGTTAACGGTACGGCTATACGTGTGGAGAAGACGGATGCTGTGAATTGTCGCATTACGGAAAACGGAAATATATACTCGTCAATCCTCACCAACTACATGGGCTGGCAGATTGGCGACAAGAAGTACGATCTGCATTCACGATTGTCCATTCATGCCGGCACACGTCTTACGCAGGCTATCCTTGACATAACGAACACGCCTGACAACATCGCGACCGGTATTGTTAAAGACAACGCAGCTAAACTATATACCGGTAAAGGTGATGCAAAGCAATGGGCATACCTCGCCACGTATGGCAAACAAAGTCTCAATAATGATAACCTCGGTCTTGCGGTACTATTCAAACCTGCCGCGGTGATGGAGTTTACACAAGACGAGTTCAGCAACATTGTGAAACTAAAACCAGAGCAAGGTAAAGTTGTATACTACTTTCTCGCTGCCTGGTCTGGTGAGCCGGGCGGTATAAAGGATGAGAAACAATTCTTAGAGTATGTAAACAAGGTAGCCGTTGAACTTGCCAACCCGGTAAAGGTCGAGCTGACAAAAAAATAGAAACCTGTAAATTGTTTAAAAGCGAAAGGCTGTCTGAGAGATCGGGCAGCTTTTTTTTATGGCGTTGATTACCTGAAAAATGAGGTTTATTGCGCATTCGATTGTTCATTACCTAAAACGTTTTAAAAAACAATGGTATCGATTTCGTCATATCGAAATAGTTACTATTTTTACTTAATAAGTGCAATCGATTGCTCATTGTTGAGTTATTCCATTTTTCCCTCGGATGGTTCTGAAATAAATGCGCACGATCGGTTAACATAAGAGACTTGAATCACTTCAACCGCCTATGAGTAAACCTATACAATCTAAAAAATGGACGATAACGCTGCTGTTGGCTATTGTAGCCCTGATGGCTTGCACCGTCCCGCTATACGCCCAAACCAGAACGGTGACGGGCGTTGTAAAATCCGATGATGGCGCTGTACTCCCCGGAGTTTCAGTCGTGGAAAAAGGAACAACTAATGGAACCGTAACGGATGCCGAAGGAAGATTCTCACTTGCTGTTTCCAACGAGGCTGTTATCGTTGTCTCATTCATCGGAATGAAAGCACAGGAGGTACCTGTCGGAAATCAAACATCGCTGGACATCTCTCTGCAGCCTGATCTCACAACGCTTGATGAAGTTGTTGTTGTCGACTTCGGGTATGGTACCGTGAAGAAATCAGATCTCACCGGATCAGTCGCGACACTATCCGGCAAGGAACTATCGAAGATACCGGTGTCCAGTGCTGCGCAGGCACTAACGGGACGGCTACCGGGCGTAAACGTATTGACGACAGACGGTTCGCCTGATGCGGAGGTTGTGATACGTGTGCGCGGTGGAGGATCAATCACGCAGGATAACTCTCCACTCTATGTAGTAGATGGTTTTATCGTATCGAGTATACGCGATATACCACCCACCGATATTGAAAGTATAAACGTGTTGAAAGATGCTGCAGCTACTGCTATATATGGTGCCCGTGGTGCGAACGGTGTGGTGGTGATTACGACAAAAAGACCAGTAGCCGGAAAGACCTCTATATCCTATAGTGGCTTTATACAATTCAAACAACTTCCAAAAGATCGTAAATATGAAGTGCTGTCACCATATGAATATGTAATGGCTAATTACGAATACGCTAAGCTCCGTTCCGATGCTAACGTACGCGATTTTGAAAAGTACTTCGGTAAATATGACGATCTTGAGTTATATAAAGACAAGAAACCAACCGATTGGCAGGAAGAATTATTCGGTGATCCTAAACTATCTCAGTATCACAACATCAGCATCAGTGGTGGAACGGAGAAAACAAAGCTCGGCTTAAGCATCACCAACAACAACGATGAAGGTCTGCTGCTCAACTCAGCGTATAACCGTACCGTTGTAAATTTCAAAGTAGACCACGAGCTATCAAAACGTTTACGCTTCGAGGCTTCCGCCCGTATCACCAACACAGAAGTCGATGGTGTTGGTACATCAGGCAATGCACAGATCAATATAAAAGATGCTGTGCAGACACGACCTGTAAATGGTATAGCCGATGAACTTGATATTGATCTGGGGGAAGTAAATTCAGATGACGACTTTCAATCGTTCCTGTTAAGTCTTGTAAGTCCGAAGGAACTCGCCAAGCAAGACTGGCGCCAGCGAACCACCAACGCCTATGTACTCAATACAGCCGTAAACTGGGCTGCTACCGATAACCTGGATTTGAAGAGTACATTTACAACGTCACGCACCTTTGATGAGAATCTGCGATTTTACGGACCGCTCACCAGCGAGTCATTTAACAATGGAAGCAGTTTGCCGCTGGGAGAGAAAACAGAGAACAATGATTTTTCCTATAGATGGTTTAACACGATAGCCTATCGATTTAAAAATGTAGGTGAACACAATCTTGATGTGCTCCTTGGACAAGAAGTATCTTCTGAAGGTGGTAAAAGAAATTTTGTTCGTGCTGAAGACTTCAGAGCATCCATTACACCGGAAGAACTTTTTGCCAACATGGCCTTCGGAAGAACCGATCGTCACCAGACGGAAGAAAAAATCAGCGGGAATCGCTTTTCACTGTTCGGTCGCCTTAATTATCAATGGAAAAATAAATATATCGCCACCGTAACGTTTCGATCAGATGCATCCAGCCGGTTCGCAAAAGAAAACCGTATCGGGTACTTTCCTGCGGTTGCACTCGGCTGGAAAATATCACAGGAGAGTTTCATGTCTGATGTGAAATTTCTCTCCGATGTAAAACTTCGTGTGAGTTACGGGAAGACCGGCAATGACCGAATTGATCCCGGAGCAGCACAATTCTTGTTCTCAGGCGTCACTACACGCGGACCGGGTTGGGGCAACGTGGACAATGTATACTATACACCCAGCAGTACCGTGCTATACAATCCGAATATCAAGTG
>CAMLLI010000479.1 GCA_946480685.1 uncultured Flammeovirgaceae bacterium
ATTACTTCACCAGTAAGTTTAGATTTGCCGTTGCGGCCTATATCCAGGAAGAACAACTCGAGTGATTCAGTTGTACCGATCACGTCTGGCTTGTTAGCCCAGTATACACCTACGTTGCGTGGCAACAGGTTACGGATGTCAGCTCTTCTGAAAATGTCGTTGATCGTAGCCGTATCTTTTGTGTTATAGCGGAACGATCCGGGAGGCGAGCTTAGGGAGAACAGCGGAGATATATTCATGTTCTGCAATGAATCAAGACCTTTTGATTCATCAGCAGTTGCTGTAGTATCTGCAGCAGTTTTAGTGCTGTCGCCTAACAAAGATGAAAGATCATCATCACCGGTTTTTGTTTCTTCACCAGCTTTAGCAGCAACAGCAGGTTTAGCAGCCTTCTGTTCTTTTACCAATACATCGTTTATAGCAAGCAATGAATTGTTCAATGTGTTGGGTTCGATAACGTCCCAGAACTCCAGACGCGCTACACCTTGTAATAATTTACGAACACGCTGCGGGTTATCAGCACCTGGTATCTCTACCTGAATTCTACCTGTACCCGGCAGACGTTGAATGTTTGGCTGCGATGTACCGAACTGATCGAGACGGTTGCTGAGAATTGTGAAAGAGCGATCTATAGCGCTTTCAATTTCTTCGTTTACTACGCTGATAACTTTGCTGTCGCTGTCGTTGGTAGCGATCTTGCCACGTGTAGCAGCATTCGCAAAAAGAGAAGCAAGAGGCTTATCAGGATTTGCATCGCGGTAAGCTTTGAAGAAAAGCGAGCTATAGTTTTCACGGCTCTTCTTCTGTTCTTGAGATGCTACGCGAAGAGCTCTTACAAATGAAGAGTCCTGGCTGTTAGCAGCAAGACCTTTAATGATATCTACCGGAGAAACTTCCAGCGTTACGTGCATACCACCCTGAAGGTCGAGACCGAGACTAAGCTCGTAGTCTTTTACTTCTTTATAGGTATATTCTGCACCGAACAGATTATATACCGGTGTGTTCCAGATTGAATCGAGGTAAGCTTGTTTCTTGTTAAGATCAACTTTACCGTTAGAATCTGTGGCGGCCGCGACAGCATCCTGCTGTACGTTATACGACACGACCGTAAATGACAGGTAGAAGAAACACAATAGTGTGACGACTACCGACAGGAAAACTACTAGTCCTTTGTTTTGCATATGGTTGGTTAAATAAAAAACGTAGAATAGAAAAATAAATGAAGCCCGGATGTACAGGCAATCCGGTAAAACAATAAGTATATAATTACTTACTTAGGGAGCGTTCGGGGATATGATGGTCCCGAAAAGTGTCTGGAAGAATTTACTTAAAGGCAGCGAGACATTGAAGTCATGCTCTTCTGTCTTTTCTTCCTCAAACAGTATTTCAAAGAGACAGAATGCCTCCTGATTAAACTCTACATGTGTGGAAGAAGGAAGTGTGCTGGAGGGTAACGTAATATAGGCGCCATCGTCAGACTGAGATTGATCGCCTTGCTGTTGCTCAGTCTTGATTTCCTTTTTGCAAGTATGTGCCTGTTCAAAATAAAAAAGCTGCGAGACAACAATGATCAGCGCGGTGAGTACACCGGTAATGATTGTCGTTGTTTGTATGTGCGCTTTTTTGGCCATTACTTTTTCAAAGGGTTACAAAAGTAGGCATTTAATGCCAATGTACAATAGCTGTTAATCAACAGGTTATTTCGCCGGAAATTACTGTGCAATACGCGATTTCAAACCCCAGGTAATCAAATCCAGTGCACGTTCGAAATGATGGTTGTTAGGAATAACAAAGTCTGCCCCGTGTTGCAGCGGTTTAATGAGACTCTCATATACCGGCATAACGTGATGCTGGTAGCGATACAAGACATCGTCAAGATCATAGCCGCGTTCTTCGTTGTCGCGTCTGATGCGTCTGCTGAGCTTGAGGTGATCTTTTGCTTCGATGAAAATCTTGAGATCAAGTTCTCGTTCTATCTCCGGAAAGTATTGTACAAAGAGCCCTTCAATGATTAGCAGTGGAGCTGGTTTAAACTCCAGCATGGTGGGCTTTGCATTGGGATTGTTAAAGGTATATTCTTCCTTAAGCAATGTTTCACCACGCTTTAGTTTGAGAATGTCGAGGTGAAGCTTTTCACGTTCGATGGCATCGGGCAGATCAAAGTTCTTTACACCCTTCTCGTCAGTGATCTGAAACTCGCGCGGTTTATAGTAATGGTCTTGGGAGATGAGGCAGATTTCTTCCGGCTTAAAACGTGACGAAAGATTTTTCAGGAAGTAAGTTTTCCCGGAGCCGCTGCCGCCCGTGATGCCGATGGTGTAAATAGGTTTCATAGATCCGGGCACGAAATTACGAATCAGCGCGAAATGTGCCGAACAAAAAAAGCCTCCGGAATATTTATTCGCAGAGGCTTATTCGATGTTGTAAAGTATATTTTATAGTCGCGACAGGTATTCTGCCAATTTTTTAACAGCGATGGCGCGGTGACTCAATTGATTTTTTTCCTCCAGCGTCATTTCGGCAAATGTTTTGGAATGTCCTTCCGGCACAAATACCGGGTCGTATCCAAAGCCTGATGAGCCGCGCTTTTCCGTAATAATTTCTCCGCGGATAACGCCTTCAAAAAAGACCGGCTGAGCCTCTATACAGATCAATGTTATTACTGTTCTGAATTGCGCTTTGCGATTGGTGTCGTTCTTCAGGTTTTGCAGCAGCAGGACTATATTATCGTCCGTGTTACGATGGTTGCCAGCGTAGCGTGCAGAATATACTCCCGGTGCACCGTTCAGTGCTTCTACTTCAAGCCCGGTGTCGTCAGCAAAGCAGGGAGTGTTGTAATGCTGCAGAACGTATTCAGCTTTTTGAAGAGAGTTGCCCTCCAGCGTATTCCGCGTTTCGGGCAACTCTTCATTACATTTTATATCTGCGAGACTAAGTATTTCGAATTTTCGGCCAACAACATTTTTGATCTCTTCAAGCTTGTGTTTGTTGTTGGAAGCAAAGCATAATCTCATTGAACGTCTAATACTTCTAGATCAACAATCAGGTTAGCGTTGCTGCCGATCACCTGTGAACCGTTAGAATCCGTAGCTCCGTTTGTTCCAAAACCAAGACCTGAAGGTATATATACTGTAGCTTTACCGCCTTCTGTCATTTTTTGCAGTGCGATCATAATGCCTTGTATAAAATCAACAGGACGGCTGTGGAAACTTTCGCTTGGTGTTTGTGTAACGCTGGCTACTACAGAGCTCGGGCTTGTTAACAGTCTGTATGTGATCTTGAAATTTACTTTTGCAAACCAGGTGATAGCAGGACCAGAACCTTGCTGGGTTATTTTATAGCTGATACCGGTAGTATCACGAACATAATCCGTAATGCTGTTGTCTTTAAAATGCTTGGAGATAGCTGCTGTATCAGTTTTGAACTGATTCTTTTCTACTTCCGATAGTGTCGATGCATTAAACTCGATATCAAACTGCAGAATAGAATTGGCAGGTATACCATTTTGCGCAGTGGTACCATACGCCCAGCCCGATGGCACATATAGTCTTGCCTGTGTTCCTACAGGAAGTTTGGTAAGCGCTATTTGCCAGCCAGTGATATAGCTTTTCAATGTGCCCTTTACATTTCCCTGATCGAACACAGCACCATCCGGAAAGAATTTACCTACATAGTCAACATCAACGGTAGAGTTAACGGTACGTGCAGGCAACTTATTTCCAAGCTTGGTTATCTCGATGCGTATACCGCTCGGATCTTTCAATGCCCCAATGAAATTAGATGTCAGGTAACTATCAATAGCAGCAACATCTTTCTGGAGCTGAATGTTTGGATCTTCAATATCATCTGGCGAATCGATACATCCGTTAAAAACAAATACTGCAGCGATCAATGCAGCACTAATCAATCTTCTTACACTGTTCATCTTTTCTATGGGATTATTGGGTTAATTTTTATTTACAGGATCTTGTTTGCGGATCGTAATTTTCTCCTGTAGCAAAGAGCTTCACATCAAAGATCAGAATTGCATTAGGAGGTATAGCACCCGGGTAGCCTTGCGGACCGTACGCTAAATGTGATGGTATATAGAATGTAGCAGAGTCGCCAACGCCAAGCATTGGTATACTTTGCTTCCAGCCCGGAATAACCTGGTTGAGGGAGAATGACATTTTTGGATTTTTGTCGAAAGTTTTTTCGTCTTTCAGAAATTTACCTTCGTAGCTCACTTCAACACAGCTGTTGGGTGTAGGTTTTGCACCACCGGTTGTTGTGTGGATCACATAGCGTATACCGCTTGTATCAGTTTGAGCGGTGATCTTTTTATCAGCCAGGTATTTTTCAATTGCTTTGGCATCTTTCGCTTTCTGGAATCCTTTTCTCTTGGCATATAGATCTGACTGGAATTTCGCGAAGTGTTGCTGATCGATGATATCCACCACCTTGATGTTGATGGTAATAGCACGTGAAGAATCTACCTGCGGAGGCATTGGGCCACCGAGTACATCTTTGAAAAATTCTTTTGCAGGGCGTGTCAGTGTAACACTGTCAGCTTTTGATAACATGCGGAACATTTGCAAAGCACCAATCTCAGTTGCTATCGCGCTGCTATCCTG
>CAMLLI010000480.1 GCA_946480685.1 uncultured Flammeovirgaceae bacterium
AACAAAACCAAACTGTGGCCCCACCTGTAAATTTATACCGGCTACTGTATATAGTTTTACAATGATAGGCACATTCACGTAGCTATAGTTTTGCTCCAGGTCGTTTTGGTTTACTTTTATCTTTGAACCCTGTTGTGAAAAAAGTACTTCAGGCTGAATACCTATTTTACTGAATTTAAAAAGAGCAAACGCACCACCATGCCATCCGGTTCTGCTTTTATAGGTTCCTGCAGCATCTGTTCCATCAAGTTTCGCAAAATTAGGACCTCCCTTGATACCTATTGCAAGCTGAGCTTGTGCAAACACCCCTGTGCTTACCAGTGCGAGCGCTGCAATCATCACAAATTTTAATCGGTTGTTTTTCATATGAATTGGTTTAATCCATGATGCTCAAATATAGTGCCTATAAAGAAAAACCTCTGCTATAGGCAGAGGTTTTTGGCGATTTAATGAGTTATAAACAGTTTAGTTACCTAAATAGAAGCGTATACCTAAAGATGGGTTGAAGGAATCCACACCTATTGATAATTGAGACTCCTTGTCATCATCTGAATCACTATCGGTGTTCGGATCATAAGACTCATAGCGGATACCCTGCAGGCTCAGGTCGATAGCCCAATGCTCGTTAAAGAAGTAAGAGAATCCGGGTGATATATAGAAGTCGAAAGCACTTGCCTTAACTTCGTTACCTCCGTCTGGCTCATACTTGCGTGACCCGAAGTCGAAACCAGCCTGACCGTAGAACGCAAATTTGTCGTTAGAAGTAAATTTATAGTAACGAGCAAAAGGACCTACAACAAATGTAGTAGTCTTGTCGTCACCGCCAACTCCGTTGTCATATTTATTGGAAGTCAATTCCAGGTTTATCCCAATTGCCAGGTTATCAGCAACAAAGTATCCAACACTTGGCGAAAAAGTAAACTCAGATTCCTTTTCATCTTCCAATGCATTCTCTTCTGTACTTGACCAATAGCCAACGGATCCTCCAAACACTAAGCTACCTTGTGATGTCTGTGCATAAACAGTTGACATGAAAGCACCTAGCGATAATAAAACAGTTAATAGTTTTTTCATAAGCGTTTGATTGTTGTTAGTGGGTGCAAATTTTAAACAAACAATTAAACGATAAAAGCTTACTAAGGTTTAAGGAGCTAATTTATCCAGTAAACTACCGCTTACTTCGTTAGGTAGCGTAATAGTTAGGTTGGTCTGATTTTTTATAGCGCGGCCGATTGTTGCAACAGCATGATCGTTGCGTGCCCATGCTCTTCGTGCTATACCATTGGTAACATCAAAATATAGCATGTTCTGAAGTTTGCGTTCGGCATCATCACTGCCATCCAGTAACATACCGAAACCTCCGTTGATCACTTCACCCCAGCCTACACCCCCACCGTTGTGAATAGACACCCAGGTAGCTCCGCGAAATGAATCGCCTATAACATTGTGAATTGCCATGTCGGCTGTAAAGCGTGAACCGTCATATATATTAGATGTTTCCCGGTACGGACTATCGGTGCCCGATACATCGTGATGATCGCGTCCCAATACCACCGGTCCTATTTTGCCGGCTCGTATAGCGTTGTTAAATGCCTGCGCTATAGCAATGCGTCCTTCGGCATCGGCATATAGTATACGGGCCTTCGAACCTACTACCAACCGGTTCTCCTTTGCCTGTGTAATCCACTGAATATTATCCTGGAGCTGCGGATGTATATCCACGGGTGCGTGCGTCAGTATATCTTTCAATACACCGGCCGCCAGATTATCGGTATAGTCAAGATCCTGTTCATTACCGGAGGTACATACCCAGCGGAACGGACCAAATCCATAATCAAAACATAGCGGTCCCATAATATCCTGTACATACGAAGGGTATCGAAAATTTATACCATCCTGCGCCCATACATCAGCACCGGCTCGTGAAGCTTCCAGCAAGAATGCATTTCCATAATCAAAGAAATAGGTGCCGCGTTCGGTATGCCTGTTGATCGCCTGGGCATGCCGTTGTAACGACTCCTGCACACGCGCCTGGAAATGTTCCGGGTTGTTAGCCATCAATTCGTTAGCAGCTTCAAAGCCGAGTCCGGCAGGATAATAACCACCAGCCCAGGGGTTGTGAAGTGAAGTCTGATCGGAACCCAGGTCGATATATATATTGGCTTCAGCAAATTTCTCCCACACATCTACCACGTTACCCTGGTACGCAATGGATACTACTTCTTTCTTTTGTTGTGCCGTGCGTACGCGAGTCACAAGCTCGTCCAGGTTGGTGATCACTTCATCCACCCAGCCCTGCTCATGACGCTTCTGTGTTGCTTTCGCATTTACTTCGGCAACCACCGTAATACAGCCTGCTATGTTTCCTGCTTTCGGTTGCGCGCCACTCATACCACCGAGTCCGGAGGTAACAAATAGTTTTCCGGCAAGTCCTTCACCTTGCTTGCTGATCATGCGACCAGCGTTCAATATGGTGATGGTCGTTCCGTGTACTATACCTTGCGGACCGATATACATATAGGAGCCGGCTGTCATCTGGCCATATTGTGTTACTCCTAATGCGTTGTAACGTTCCCAGTCATCCTGTTTAGAATAGTTAGGGATCATCATACCGTTGGTAACAACACACCGCGGTGCTTCTTTAGACGAGGGAAATATACCCATCGGGTGGCCGGAGTACATGTGCAGGGTTTGCTCATCGGTGATCTGCGCGAGATACTTCATGGTAAGAAGATATTGCGCCCAGTTCTGAAACACAGCACCATTACCACCATAGGTGATCAGTTCATGCGGATGTTGTGCCACTGCCGGGTCAAGATTATTCTGGATCATGAGCATGATCGCTGCAGCCTGCAACGACTTATGCGGATACTCCGTGATAGGTCGGGCATGCATCGCATATATTGGGCGGAAGCGATACATATAGATGCGTCCGTACCGGATGAGCTCATCGTAAAATTCCTGCGCCAACACTTCGTGGTGACGTGCCGGAAAATACCGCAGCGCATTTCGAACCGCGAGTTTCTTCTCTTCGGTGGTGAGTATATCTTTGCGCCTCGGCGCGTGATTTACCGAAGCATCGTATGGTTTTACGGGCGGCAGTTCATCCGGTATACCTTGCAGTATCGCTTCTTTAAAACTCAGCGTTGTCATAGCTTTTGAAATCTTCCCGTTTATAATTCTTCTTTGTGTACTGGTACCCGATTTCAAAAAGATCTTTTGCTTTGCTTAGGTCAAAGCCGCTTACTCTTCCTACTTCCGGTGGTTCTATTAATACATCGCAAAGGCTTTTACTCACGGTAGTATTTCCGTTGATGGCGATGAGCAGGCTGCGTTCAATAACGGTTCTGAAATTCTTTACATCCACATCATCGGATATATAGTTACAATGTGAACCGATGAGAAAATCGCATTGCTCGCGGATCGATTTCGAAGGTAGATTATCTACGATACCGCCATCCACAAATGTGCACTCCTGAAATTGTATCGGGTTAAACACGGCAGGAACGCAGCATGATGATAATATAGTCGGGATCAACTCACCTTTTGAAAAATATACTGCTTTACCTTTTTTGATATCAGTAGCAGCAATCGTCATGGGGACTTTGAGAGACTCGAACGAATTCTCCGGTATATGTTTCAGCAGTACATCACGGAGTCCTTCGAGACTAAGCAATCCCGTTAGCGCCCATGCCGGACGAACGGATTTAAAGAGGCTTGTAGCCAGAACGATTTCCAATATTTTATCAGGGCTATAGCCGTATGCATAGAGCGAACCGACAATAGAACCTGCGCTGGTGCCCGCGAGACAATTTGCTTTCACGCCAAATTCTTCCAGTGCTTTTAATACACCAATGTGTGATATACCGCGCGCACCGCCTCCGGAAAGTACAATACCGATCTTCATATATAGTTATAGAATTTCTGACAATGAAAAAGTCTGATCAACCCGTACACCTTTCTCGGTACGCTTTACCGTACAGCATTCATTTACCGGGTCGTGTTCCAGGAAAAGTATATAGCCGTTATCCGCTGCTTCGTTCAGGAATTTTTCTTTCTCTTCCAGTGTCATCAGCGGACGCGTGTCGTAACCCATCACATACGCCAGGGGTATATGTCCTACAGACGGAAGCAGATCGGCCATATAGCAGATCACCTTGTTTTTATACCGGATCTTCGGAATCATCATTTTATCTGTATGACCCGATGCATAAAATATATCGAACTGCGAAAACGGAGATGTATTTATATCGATAAATTTCAAATGACCGCTTTGCTCCATCGGAAGTATATTTTCTTTAATGAAGCTTGCCTTCTCGCGCGGGTTGGGTTTGGTTGCCCATTGCCAGTGATCGGCATTCGACCAATACGTTGCATTCTTGAATACCAGCTCGAGTTTTGAATTCTCGTAGCGTACACCTCCCCCGCAGTGATCGAAGTGAAGATGTGTGAGAAACATATCCGTTACCTCGCTCTCTGAAAAACCTGCTTTGTTCAGTGACTTGCTGAGTGTGTCATCGCCATGTAAATAGTAGTGACTGAAAAACTTAGCGTCCTGTTTATCACCAATACCGTTGTCGATCAGGATTAGCTTGTCTTTATCTTCGATCAGC
>CAMLLI010000481.1 GCA_946480685.1 uncultured Flammeovirgaceae bacterium
CCGGGCAGTTAGCATACCAGTTCTCGAAGTTCTGTGAGTGCTGTGCACCCAGCTGGCCAGCGTTGCCGGTAGGCCCGCGGAACACCATCGGAGCGCTATATTGTCCGCCAGACATTGAATATATTTTAGCAGCAGAGTTTATCACCTGGTCGATTGCTACCAGGGAGAAGTTGAACGTCATAAACTCTACGATCGGACGCAGACCGTTCATGGCAGCTCCGACACCTATACCTGCAAAACCAAGTTCTGAAATAGGAGTGTCTAAAACACGCTCGGCACCAAATTCGGCCAGCATTCCCTGGCTAACCTTGTAGGCACCGTTGTATTCGGCAACCTCTTCACCCATAAGCACTACGCTTGGGTCTCTGCGCATTTCTTCGCTCATGGCCTCGCGCAAGGCCTCTCTAAACTGGATTTCTCTCATGTCGGTATTTTGAAAAGCGTGTAAAAATAGTATCCGTGGACGGATTGGGCAAATAAAAAACCCTCCCGATCATTCGGAAGGGTTTTCTACCTATTGTTATTCCAATGAGTTTATCTTATTTCAACGCGTTTCTGAAAGTTTCAGTAGCTGAAAACTTCGCGAACTCAAGGTCGCTAAGAGCAGCTTCTTTCAAAGACGGATCGATTTTAACTGCATCTGTCAGGTGACTAACCACACCGTCTGCCTGACCTAATCTTGCAGAAGCTACAGCTGCACCGTAGTGAGCGATAGCAAGGTTGCTGTTTTTGCTGATAGCTTCGTTGAATGATGTCAATGCATTCTGGTAATCTTTGTTAAGCACTTGAGCCAGACCTTTGTTGAACAGGTTGTCAGCGTTGTCAGTAGCGTTAGACTCTGAGCTAACTGCTGCAGCGTACTGAGCTTTGATAATTTCAGTAGCACCTTTCACACCGTTAACACCGGCAGCGTTATCACCTGTAAGACCGCTGCTGATAGCCTTGCTAGCGTGGTTGTAAGCAGCGTAAGCGTTGCCTTTCAACAATGATACAGAAGCGAGGTTAGCCTGAACCTCAGGAGCATCCTGTAATTTAACAGCGATGTCTAATTGAGCTTGAGCTTTATCTGCTAAAGCAGCAGCGTTGCTAGGGTTCTCGATAGCCTGAGCGATATATACTGCACCTAAGTTGTTGTGTGCATTCCAGTTAGAACCTTTTTTAGTAGCAGCTTCGTAGATCGCAGCTTTCTCATCTAAAGAAGGAGTAAGGGTAGCAGCGTACATCAATTCTTCGAAAGAAAGTGTATCAGCGCTAACTGAGTTTTGTGTGATTTGCTTAGCAAGTACAGAGATCTCTGCATCTGTCTTCTTCTCTTTTACAACAAGAATTTCAGTTTTAGCAGTTCTCAGTTTAGGATATACATCTTTGAAAACTTTCTTGTAAGTCTTCAGACCTTTCATTTGTTTTTCCTGATCTTCGAAAGTACCACCACCGTTGATGATGTTCAGGTATTCTGCTTTCTCTTCAGAAGATATACCAGTATACGCTTCGAGTTCAGTTTTGAATTGTGCCCAATCCTGGATTACTGGCTTCAGGATGAACTGGATAGAATCAGCCTTACCTTTGTAATCATACTTCTTCATTTCCTTACGGTAGAAAGCTTCGATAGCAGCAGCACGATCCGGAGACAGTTTGCTGTTGATACGCTCGGCACCTTCAGGAGAGTGAGTACCAGTAATAGTTACTGTACGGGTAGCGTTTTTAGAAGCGATGAATGCATCTAACTGCTTTCCTTTAGGACTCTTTATTTCAGATGTTCTCAGTACAGATCTGCCTTGTTCGAAGATGAAATCAGGTATAACTACAGGAACAAGTTCTTCCTGGTTGTTATAACCGTGACCTGCATAAGCAGCGAAATATACTGGCTTAACAAGTTTAGAAGTAGTGATTACTCCTGTTGCAACAGGCATACGAGGAGATGCTTTAGACTTTTCGCCTTTAGAAGCTACACCTTCAACTTCAAGCGTACCGGTTTTCATGGCAGGCTGGTAAGCGAAAGAGAAGTTCTTCGTTACTTTAGGCTGTTCAGTCTTGCTATTTGGATAGTCTTCAGCTTTGAATGGAATAGGATCCAGCGCAAGTTCTTTGTCTCCATATTTATAGAAGCTGTTCACAGTATAAACTGTACCCTTCTTCAACATCTTAACAGGGAGGTTTGCTGCCATTTCAAAGGCAACTGTGTCTTTGTGAACTTCCAGTGGGTTTGGTGTAACAGTGAGCTGCTGCTCTTTCGACATCTTCACCATCTTGGGCAACGTACAGCCCGCGAGGGTCAATGCACCGAAGACCAGACATGAGTAAACTACTTTTCTCATTGGATTGTGGTTTATTGTTTGATTTTTAACAGGTTGCAAAACTATACTTATGTGTATTTTTTTGCAATTATACTCAAAAAAATAAGATGAGATAGGTAATAATAAGGGGCTGAGGCTGTTATATTTGTAAGCCGGATTTTTGCTCGATAAATCAACTTTTTGACAAGTTGAAAATCTAAATGTGTAGACAATATGAATCAACTAACGGATAAAATCCAGGATTTCTTTGAGAGTCAGGCTTTCGGGGTGTGCACACATCTGGGTGAAAAGCTGGGTGTAGCTACTTCCAGTATACGTCTGTTCTTTATTTATACTTCCTTTATAACGTTCGGATCTCCGCTGATCGTATACCTTTCCCTGGCCTTTATCATGAACATGCGCAAACATCTGCGCAAGCGTAAGCCTATCTGGGACTATTGACCGATCTTTCGTTTACCACGAAGGAAGAAGTCAACGATAACTATACCGGTATATAGACTTACTCTATTATAATGCGGGTATCGCTTACGCAACTGGCTGCGCTTCCGCCAGTTATTACCCATAGCACCTATAAAACTTATATGTGCCTGAAATACAGCGGCAAAGTTTCCCGTTTTACCTTTTAACAGATACATGAAGGCCGCAAGCCAGTCGAGGGCTATACGCACCGGAAATTTATAGAGTAACTCGGCTGTATCGAAGTGTTTGAAGATGAGCGCTAAACCATTTCTGAAGTTAAGATAGGTCTTCCGCGGATTTTCATAGCCAAGTGTACCGGCTCCTACATGGTATACTGTACTAGCGCCACAATAGTATACCTGTTGATTATCACGGTGAAGTTTCCAGCAAAGGTCTATTTCTTCCATGTGCGCGAAAAAATCTTCATCAAGTCCGTTGAACTGATGATAGGCCTTTGATCGGATCATGAGACAAGCACCCGTTGCCCAGAATACTGGACGCATATCGTTATACTGTCCCTTGTCTTCTTCTACATAATCAAAAATTCTTCCCCGGCAGAATGGATAGCCCAATGTATCCATCATACCACCGGCCGCCCCGGCATATTCAAATAATATACGATTGTGGTAGGAGAGTATCTTGGGTTGAAGTGCTGCTATAGATGGATTGGTGTCCAACAACCTGATCATTGGTTGAAGCCACTGCGGAGTTACCTCTATATCGGAGTTCAGCAATACATAGTAGTCAGCTTGTACCTGATGCAGTGCGCGGTTGTAGCCACCGCAGTATCCATAGTTACTATCGAGACGAATGATCCTGACGGATGGAAATTCTTTTTCAACCAGTGTGATCGACTGATCGGTAGAGCCGTTGTCGGCAACAATGATTTCTGCTTCCTGAGAGTGTGAGATAACAGAGGGGAGAAACTGTTTTAAAAATTTCTCCCCGTTATAATTCAGAATAACTACAGCGGTGTGGCTCATCCCATAAGGCCGCTTAAGTCTAAGCCCGGAATGTTGGGTAATAAACCATCGGTGCTTTTGCGTAACTCTTCTTTGGCCTGCACTTCGGCTTCTTCGGAAGCTTTATTTACTGCGGCTACTACCAGGTCTTGTACAATTACTTTATCATCGCCTTTCAGGAGCGAAGGGTCAATGTCCAATGATACCAGTTGCTTCTTGCCATTTACTGTTGCCTTTACCATACCTGCACCGGCTTCACCATGTGCACGTACATTTACCAGATTATCCTGTGCTTCCTTCATACGGGCCTGAACTTCTTTCATCTTGCCCATCATTTTCATCATGTCAAACATACTGTATTGTTTTTACGGGGTCCGGAAATTAAAAGGCCAAAGGTACAAATAGTAATTTCGATTTACGAAGTAAACCGGTGTTTGATTGATATACCAGTCGTGCTATCGTTTATTTACGAATGAGGAAGAAAGATCCGGAGCGTTCGAAAGTTCTATCAAGGTTATCGGTGAGTTTGGCTTTGAAAGCATATGTTCCCTCTGGCATCTCTTTACCTCTGAAGGTTCCATCCCATCCCTTTTCGATGTCATCGGTTACATACATCATCTCTCCCCATCGATTGAAGATTTGCATTTCAAATTTAGTAACGTATTGTCCAAACACTCTGAAGGTTTCATTTTCAACTGGCCCTTGATGATCAGGTGTGAATGCTGTTGGATAGTAAATATTGGGTTGTTTAATAAGTTCTAATTTGTTTGAGGAAGAGTGTTCCAATGTCCCATCGTTTGCGTAAGCATATATAATATACAGATATACTTGATTGTCCATGTCTGTATCTGTATAGGTGGTAGAAGTTCCCCTGTCGATCGGAGCGCCAAT
>CAMLLI010000482.1 GCA_946480685.1 uncultured Flammeovirgaceae bacterium
GTTTAACCAGTCCGGTGGCGAGCACATCGTTCTGATGAAACCTATATATACCACCGCCAGCCGTGCCCAACCAAACATTTCCACGTGTATCGGTATAGAGAGTCTGGATAAAATTAACGAAATCATTATCATCACGATCTACGATGCGGATCCGCTGAAATGCTTTGCCTTTCAATTTATATAGTCCGCCACCAATGGTAGCAATCCAGTAGCCATCGTCAGTAGAGCTGCGCAGCCCGGTTATAATGTTTTTACCTTTATCAAATGTGATGGTGCGATAGGCCTCAAAATTTTTTGAATATGTATCAAATTTATTCAAACCCTTCTTGGTACCAACCCACAACACACCACCGCGATCAAGGTATATAGATGTTATGGTGTTGTGAGAAAGATTTGAAGTCTCATCGAAATCGTCCAGCAATTTTGTAAAGCGATTGATGGCAGGATCGAAGAAAGCCAATCCTTTTTCAGAGCCGGTTATAATATAGGGTTTTATACCCGGCACCACATGCATGGACCGTATCAGGCTATAGCTTTGTACTTTGTCAGGCACCTCATAGTTTGTAATAACACCATCTTCCAGTTTCTTCAGTCCGCGGATGGTGCAAAACCATATTGACGTTTTTCCTTTTAAACCAAGTTCGCGTACCTTGAATATATAGTTGTGATGATACTGATTGGCTACATCCTGTGTATAGCGGTAATTTCGAAATGTATAGTTACCGGACGCGAGCTTTACAACTTTGTTCAGTCCGTTGGCAGTAGCAACCCACAGCTCTTTGGACGATGAAAGGTATATATCGGTAACGATGTTATTGGCGAGCGAAGTAGTGTCGTTGAGGCGGGCGAAGAAAGGTATAAATTTATTATTCGCAGTATCGTAAACATTCAAACCATTGTCCGTGCCTACCCACAAGTTGCCGTGCCCGTCTTCGCCAATACAACTTACATAGTTGTGCGAAAGGCTGCCCGTATCCTGTGCGTTGTGAATGAACTGAAGGAAGGTGCCGGTGCTTTTATCGAAACGAAACAAACCGCCCATGTGCGTGCCAACCCACAGGTAGCCGCGATGGTCTTCAAATATAGCGGTGATTTTATTGCTCTTGAGTTTACCGGGCTCATTACCGGAGTGATATACAATGGTAGAATAACCATCGTATCGGAGCAGACCAGACCATGTACCGATCCACAAAAATCCTTCGCGATCCTGCAGGATGCAGTTGATCGAACTTTGAGACAACCCCAGCTTCTCGGGAAGCTGATCAAAAATAATTTCTTTATCGGGAAGCCCGGAAGGTTGAGCTACGACTAATCTTAGTATACATATAAAGACAGTCGTAGCCCAATATTTTTTCCGAGCGATATGCATGTTGTTTTTTATCTGCCGAAGTCATCCTGCACACGCACGATGTCATCTTCGTTGGAAGGTTGACTCGCATCCGTGTGCTGCCATATTTCAGAGATCATACCCCAGCCTTTAAGTCCTACGAGACGGTGACGTTGTCCGCAGTTCAGGCGGATGATCTCACCCATCTTCAGTGTTTGAAGCGGACCTTCTGTATCGGTCTCACTCGTGATAACACCGGCTTCACCTGCTACAAGTTTCCAGATCTCTGCGCGTCTGTGGTGATACTGCCATGACAAACGTTTATCGGGCTGCACCATCAGAATTTTCGGACTCAGCTTTTCGCTGATCTTGAGATCGTTTATCTCGATGCCCGGAAAAAAGTGACTGGCGAATTGCCGTGCCTGTGTCTCATCGATCACAAAGAATCCTCCCCACGGACGTTCGAAATCTTTTGCTACTACTTTCAATCCTAACTCATCGAGGTACGATTGCACTTTGCTGAAAATTTGCTGCTTAGAGTCTGTGTTAGAAAAAGTTACCATTTGGGTTTAATTACTTTAGATGTGTATTTACCAATACTCGTGCGGATTACGCAAGGTATCCGGTCTGAAATATCGGTAATCCGAAATTAATTTCGTACTGCATCTACTGTTTTCCCCGATCATTTTATAAGTGTCTTGTCCGGCTCGTACATATTTTGAATGTCACTTTCAAAAAGCGAATGTTCGTCCTGATAGAAACGCATGAAATCTTTTTCTGATGCATGACCTTTGTATGGAGCATAGTGATGCTTTTCGCTCGCGTTGCGCCAAACCAGCATGTAAGCAACTTCAATGTCTTTGTTTGCTTTCAGCGGCTCAAGTATAACCTGTGTAAACCACTGCGGATTGGTAACACCTTCCAAACCGGTTTCAGTAAGTGCAGCTACTTTGTTTCGTTCTTTTGCAAGGGTAGAAATTGCCCGCATCACGGTAATAAAATCCTGTTGTTGCTCAGCTGTTGATTTTTTGTTCCAGTCAACGCCTACATCCATATAGTCATCGAGTCCCAGCACATCAACATAGTCATCACCGGGATATCCATACAAGTACGAAGCTTTAGCATCCTGCAGATTCATACGACTTCTGTCGGGAGAAAAAGCATAGGTAACGTTACGAAGTTTTTTGGTATCGCGCAGATATATTATTGTAAATTTCCACAAGGCTATATATTCCTGCTCCGTGCAATGCGGCTTTCCCCACCAGAACCAGTTACCATTGTGCTCATGGTATGGACGAAATATAACCGGTATAGGTGTCTCGCCATCTTTACAGCTCTTCAGAAAATCAGCTACAGCATCAAGCCGTGTAACAAAGTAGGCATGCTCCTTACCACCGGGCAGTATATCTTTTACTGCTGGTATAGTATCCCATGCGTTGCGTTTTGATATAGGATTGTCTACATGCCAGGATATCGTGCTGATACCGCCACGTCTGTAGGTAGTTTGTATTGCGTTAAGCGCTTTATCTATATACTTTTTGTCGCCAGGTCTGCCGAGGTTACCTAGATCCCATCCATGTATAGCCGGGAAAGAACCGCATACATCCTTTACATCCGAGCGATCTTTTCCATCTTTCCATTTTACACCATACGCATCGGTATCCTGGTGTCCAAACATAATACCTTGCGATGATATTTTCTTCAGGTTAACAAATAGCGCCTTTGTTTTATCGGTAGCTTTTTTATCGATCAACGTCTGTGCTGATAGTAGCAACGAACCTGATACCAATGCTGAACAAATCAAGATTATTTTCATAGATCTAATTCTACTTTGTCATACTAAATTTATACTATAGTATTTGAAAAAAGACGCTGGAGACGTTGCTTAAAAAGCACCCCTCTTGCCTAAGTGTTAGCGAAGTGTAAAGCAAACATCTGATTTCTTGCTTCTTCACAACGGAATTACTGACTGGCAACCATCAATTTGGAATTGTATACATGTCAGGCAATTCATTCTGCAGTAATGCCTTTGGCTTATTGGTAAAGTTAACAAAATCCGAAGCGTTTGACGATGACGGTGCCGGAACAAAATAATTATCGCCTCCATTGCCCCAAAACATAACAAAAGCGATTTCAATGTCATTTGCAGTAAGGGTATTATATATATAATTTGAAAACCATCCTGTTACCGGCGTAGTGGATGGTGTTATCTGGTAGCCCGTTTCGGACATAGCAGCAATTTTTGTTTTTTCAATTGCTAAATCTGATACAACTTTTAATTTTTTATTGGCGAGGTCAGAGCCTGCTTGTCCTTTGCCCGCGCTCAGATCGCCATAGTTATCCATGCCGAGGACGTCAACATAATCATCACCGGGATATCGGCTTAGATACTTGTCCTTTGTGTCATAACTATTGTCTGGCGACAGTGCATATAAAACATTATGTACACCTTTTGTATTTTTCAAATAATCAACTGTAAAGCGATATGCTGTTTTGTATTCATCCGGTGTACAGTAGTCGGCTCCCCACCAGAACCAACTTCCATCGTATTCATGGAACGGCCTGAATATTACCGGAATCAATTCTCCGTTTGCTCCTTTCAGATTATTAAAAACAGATGCAACCTTATCTAACTTCTTTTTATACCATTCATGATTTTCTCCTCCGGGCAAAATACTTTTGAAGGCTTTTGCTTTCGCTTCGGCAATCATGTCTGATGTATAAAATGATTCTTCTTTATAGGGGTCCCGTAGGTGCCAGCAAAAAATATTTATCAGCCCATTGCTATACGCTTGCTTAACTTGGTTGATGATGTTCTCTTCCTGCTGGTAAAACCAATTATCGCTTTGACCTGTGTTATTTTTATCTGTAATAAACATAAAATCTGATCCCAATAAAGCAGGATCGTTACCGGTTGTCTTTTTTATATCAGACATGCCTCCGGTATTTTTATAGAATCCATTAAACGCGTCTTGCTGGCCGACAGCAAAACTGGTTTTAGACATCACTTTTAAATTATAGAACAACGCGACTGTTTCGACTGTCGCATTTTTGTCCACCATATACGTTGTTACATTTTGCCTGGTAAGCGATACTGGTGTCGTAGGAGTTTCAGGTTGGGGTGTAACATCAGCTTCCTTGTCTTTCGAACAAGCCAGACAAAAAAACATTACTACTATCCAAACTACAGCTAATTTACCTTTCATTTTATAGAAATAATTCAACATCTATATATTACAAAATCTATATTCTTTACTGCGACTCATGAAATGAATC
>CAMLLI010000483.1 GCA_946480685.1 uncultured Flammeovirgaceae bacterium
TACGATTCATTTGTAACGAAACGCGATCGCATATACCGCGTTGTAAATCAATCGCGTGGCAACAATGGAACCGATTACCAGGCAGGTGTACCAACCGTGTTGCCAGATGCATTTCGAAATGATTTTCCCGAAGCGGAAGAAGTAGTATTTATATCCGATGGCTCCAGCGACCTTGTGATTATACCACAACGCAATGGAGAGTTAAAGAAAATTCAGGAAGACCAGGGTATAGCATTTACTGAACTAGGTTATTTCAAACTTTTTGATCGCACTATACTTCACGGCACAGCGGCACAGTCTATCGATGAGCCGAACGAGGCAATTATATCCACCGGTCTTGCTAAAAAATATTTTGGCAGAGAAGATGTAGTAGGTGAAGTGCTAAAGTTCGAAGATGCCGAGTATAGCATTAAAGCGGTGATGGAAGATGCACACCCCAATACCGATTTTCCTTTTAACCTGTTACTGTCCTATAGCACCATTAAGAAGCAACGTGAAGAATCCGGGTGGAATAGTATATGGAGTGGTGAACAATGTTATTTTTTGTTGAAGGAAGGCGAGTCGATAGCGAAAGTAAACAGCCGCATGCCAGCCTTTACGAAGAAATATATAGGAGACGATGATCCGGATAAGACAGAGTTTCTTACACAACCGTTAACCGAAATGCATTTCGATGAGCGGTTTGATACATATTCATTCAATACGGTATCCCGCACAACGCTGGTTGCTTTCAGTGTTATAGCGCTTATCCTGATCGTAACAGCAAGTATAAATTTTATAAATCTTTCTACAGCTGAAGCAATCAAACGCTCCAAGGAAGTTGGGGTTCGTAAATCATTAGGCAGTACACGCGGTCAATTGATATTTCAATTTTTAGGAGAGACAACACTTGTAACGGTGCTGGCTGTCTTCCTGTCGCTGGCCCTTACACAATTTGCGCTCACGTTCATCAATCCATTTATGGAGATGGAACTGGCACTGAACTTTGCAACCGATACTACATTATGGATATATATAGTTTCCGTTACCGTAGTGGTGTCTGTTTTCTCAGGACTATATCCGGCATTTGTTGTTTCTGGTTTCAAACCGACACAAGCATTGAAAAATCTGATCAATAACCGGAATTCATCAGGCTACGTACTTCGCCGGGGATTGGTGGTGATGCAGTTCTTTATATCGCAGCTGCTTATAATCGGTACCATCGTTATTGTCAGTCAGATGAAATACTATCAGAGTAAAGATCTTGGTTTTGCCAAAGATGCCATCCTGGTAGTGCCTATACCGGAGAACGAAAAACCTTCCGCTACTACAGGAGCCGCCAGCAAGATGCGCACACTGCGCGAAGAAATGTTACGTATACCCGGTGTTGAATTGGCGAGTTTGTCAAGCGCCCCGCCATCATCTGGTAGTGTATCCGGAACAAATTTTCGCTTGCAGGGAAGTGATGAAGAACACTCCACACAGGTAAAGCAAATTGACGGCAACTATATAGACCTATATAAATTGCAATTACTGGAAGGACAAAATGTAGCCGACCTCGATACAGCAACCGGTTTTATAGTAAATGAAAAGCTGGCACATATAGCAGGCTTTGCAAACCCAAGCGACATGATGGGTAAAGTAATACGGGTGTGGCGCAAAGAATATCCGGTGGTGGGTATAGTAAAAGATTTTCATACGGTCTCCTTGCGCTCACCGATAGAAGCAACTGTACTCTTTAACCGCATCAGCGGCTACGAGAATTTAGCGTTGAAAGTAAAGATGAGTGAAGCACAGAATATAATTGCTCAATTGAAAACAAAATGGGAAGCGTCTTATCCGGAGCACTTGTTTCAATATGAATTTCTGGACGAGAACATTCGCGAATTCTATGATGGTGAACAACGTATGTCTATACTCCTTAGTGTATTTACCAGCATGGCTATATTTATAGGCTGCCTCGGCCTATTCGGACTGGCCACCTTCATGGCAAATCAGAAGACCAAAGAGATAGGAGTGCGCAAAGTGTTGGGTGCTTCCGTGGAAAGTATAATCATGATGTTCTCCAAAGAATACCTGAAACTCATCGTGTTAGGATTTGTACTGGCGGCACCGGCCGGCTGGTTCTTTATGGGTAAGTTTTTAGACGAGTTTGCCTATAAAATTGAAGTCGGTCCGCAGGTATTCCTGTTAACGTTAGGTATTACACTGCTCATTGCAATCGTCACGGTAGGCTACAGGTCATTTCGCGCAGCTACGGTAAATCCGGTAAACTCACTGCGTTCAGAATAAATGTATTTTATACCACGTAATGAAAAGCCCTCACATGAGGGCTTTTTGCTTTTACGGCCGTTGACATCGTTGTCCACTTACTCAAAACATTTCCCACCTGCTCATTTATGGTCAGACGCCTACCGGAAGCGTGGTAATCTTGCAACACTTATCTATAGACCCCATGAAATTAAAACAACAAATTACCCTTCTGATCAGCCTGTCGCTGCTGCTGCCGTCTGTGCTTATCAGCTCGGTTTCGATCTACAAGATTAAGTCGAAAGCTACAGCTGATATCGAATCATTTCGTAAAGATGAAATGGACAAACTGAAGCTTTATGTAAAGCACATCACCGATATAGGATACGGTATTGTTGATGTTAACTATAAACAGCTCCAGGATTCGCTCACCGCTATAGCGGCCGATACAACAGCATCGAAAGGTGGCGTGGAGAAAATCATGCTCGGCAAAAGCCTGAAGATGCTTTCGGACATTCGCTTCGATAAGGGTGAAGGTTATTTCTGGGTAACGGATAATAAACTGCCGCATCCTACCATGCTGATGCACGCGGAGAAAAAAGACCTGAAGGGCGTTACACTGAGCGATGCCAAGTATAATGTTGAGAAATATACCAGTAAGAATATATACCAGTTACGCTCTGAATTGTGTAATGCAAAAGGCGAAGGGTATGTAGAGTATACTATGAAGAAGCCGGGTACAGACCTGGTGGAAAATAAAATATCCTATTCACGACTATATGCTCCGCTCGGCTGGATCATTTCAACTGGTATGTATACCGACCAGATCGATCATGCTGTTGCAGCAAAAGAAGAAGCGGCTAACGAGCAGATTGGTCAGGTGGTAGGAGCCATCGTCATCATAACCATCCTGATACTTATTGTAGGTTTATCGACATCGTATTACTTCAGCACCAAGCTTACCAACGCGATCATCACCATAAAAGAAAAACTGAAACAACTGGCACGTGGTGAGCAGGCAGACGAAACTCAGACAAGACGTAAAGATGAAGTAGGTGATATGATTGTGTCGCTTAATGGTTTGGTAAACGGCTTGCGCAGCTATACTTCATTCGCCAAGGAAATTGGCCGCGGTAATTTAACACAGTCGTTCGAACCGCTCAGTGACGCAGATATACTTGGCAACGAACTGTTGGACATGCGTAACAACCTGAAGAAAGCTGCTGATGAAAAGAGTATACGCGACTGGGTAAACGAAGGTATGGCCCACCTGGGCGAAGTACTTCGGAGAAACAGTTCCGACACAAAAGAGTTGACGCATGAAATTGTAAAGTCGCTCATCAAATACCTGAATGCAAACCAGGGTGCTTTGTTTATGATGGCTGAGGGCGACAAGCATGGTGATATGCACCTGGAACAAATGGCAACTTATGCGTATGACCGCAAGAAGTATGTTGACAAGAAAGTACAGATAGGTGAAGGTCTTGTAGGGCAATGTGTGTTGGAGAAATCTACGATTCACCTGCAGGAAATTCCACGAGACTATATTTCGATCACCTCAGGTTTGGGGGCCGCATTGCCGGAGACAATTCTAATTGTACCGCTTATTCACAACGATGAAGTATATGGTGTAATCGAGATGGCCTCTTTCGGTAAAATGAAAGAACACGAGATACGCTTTGTTGAGAAAGTAGCCGAGAGTATAGCGAGCACAATATCAACCGCACAGATAAACGAACGCACCCAACGCCTGCTTACGCAAAGTCAGCAGATGTCTGAAGAACTGAAAGCGCAGGAAGAAGAATTACGTCAGAACCAGGAAGAACTCCAGGCAACACAAGAACAGATGCGCAGACGCCAGGTTGAGCTGGAACGCGAAAACGAAATGCTCAAGCATGGTAAATCGATAACGTTCGGCAAAGACGAACCAGCCGATGATGACTATATGGATTCTTACACCAGACAAGCCGGATAATAACGATGAGAAAGCTATATATACTGTTGATGGTGTGGATGCCCACGCTGGTTTGTGCGCAGGAAAATTACTGGATTAAAACAGACAGTCTTTTCAAATATGTTCAGCCGGTAGCGAGTCTTCAATTCTGGAGCACCTATACCATGGGGGAAAAGGCACAGCTTACAGAAGATGGCCCGATGGAAGCTATGCAAGACCGACTTAATTTTATGGTTCGCAGAGCGCGCATCGGTTTCAAAGGCAAGCCTTATAAAAAACTCAGTTATGCTGTAATGATACAGTATGATAATATGGGTAAAGATCGCTTTAGCGGAGTGCGCGGTTCAACAAATACAGGTCAGCTGGGTATACTCGATGTATATGCAACCTGGCGCGTTAGCAAGAGTGATCTTGCTTC
>CAMLLI010000484.1 GCA_946480685.1 uncultured Flammeovirgaceae bacterium
GACAGGAAATTCGATGCTATAAAAGTTTTTGTAATGACAACCTCCAATGAAGAGAGCGACAAGGTTGCTGCGTATAACCTGAACGTAGCAGGCTATATTCTGAAGCCGCTTTCGTTTGAAGGTTTTACCAGTGCTGTATCAATCCTGAATCACTACTGGCATTTGTGTGAAATGCCGCAAGTCTGATCTATGGTTTACCGCACTATATTCCGCAGCCTTCGGATCGTCATTCTCACTGTCAGCTTTGGTATAGGTATGCATGCTTCGGCATGGGCGCAGACATCCGCTTTCGGAGACCTGCAGGTGGCCTATATATTCAACTTTGCCAAGTATGTTAAGTGGCCGAAAGAAGGTTCCACTATTGTCATTGGCATTTACGGTGAAGTTAAGAATATAGAGTACTGGACAACGCTGCTATCGGAAAAGAAAGTACGCAACAAACCTATACAGTTAAAACGAATTGAGACACTGACAAACCTGGATGATACCAATATCATCTATGTTCCGGAGAGTGGCTCGGAAGACTTCAAACTGCTTGCGGATGCCACGGCCGGAAAAAGTATACTGCTGGTTACGGAAGATGATCTCATTAAGCGCGGAGCTGCCATCAGCTTTGTGGTAGAAGACGATCGTCTCAAATTCAAACTGAAACAATCAGCACTTACCGATATAGGTTTAACGGCAACGGAGGGACTGTTGAAACTCGCGATCCTGAAATAAAATCCACATCCACTATATAGAATAATCAATGTACTTAAACATCAAAAAATTATCATGAAAAAAATCATTACAGCACTCTTACTTGTAATCTGTGCAGGGCCAACGCTGCTTCTGTATGGGCAACAGGCAGATACTGTTAATACGCAGGATTATTTTAGTCTCAGCCTGGAAGAGCTGATGAACATTACCATCACTACAGCATCAAAATCGGAAGAGAGTCTGAAAGATGCAGCGGCCGTTGTAAGCGTGATCAGTGCGAAAGACATTGAGCGCTATGGCGCCAAATCGTTAAGTGAAGTACTAGACCGTGCCACCAATATATACTTTACCAGCGGCTATATGTACCGCAACAACATGGTATCGATACGCGGTAACGTTACGGCTATTGCAAACACAAACGTATTGATACTGGTAGATGGCCGTCCTTTCCGGGAAAGCCTCGACAACGGTATGAACTCCGCTATCTATAGCGCTTTTCCGTTGAGTCGTGTAGAGCGTGTGGAAATTATACGCGGTCCGGGTTCAGTACTATATGGTACATGTGCCTTGACGGGTATCATCAATATCATTACTAAAAAAGTTTCAGAGGCTGCTCCGGTATCTGCGAGTGTGTCTTACGGAACATTCAACACGAAGCAGGCACAGGCAAGTGCAGCGAAGCGCTTTGGTAAATTGCAAATTGCCGGTGGTATAAATTACCTCGACAGTGACGGATGGGACTTTACTGCGTATGGTGAACCCGAAATCATGTTTTACCCCGATGGTTCTTCAGGACAAGCACCTGCGCAGCAGAATACGATCAAGATGTATGAAGAGTCGCTGGGCGGAAACCTGAATCTCTCTTATGGTAACATTAAGTTACTCACCAACTATATGCATACTACGCAAGCGAACATGGGGTCGTTCCCGATGTGGCTTAACAGCACAGCCGGTACGGATGCAGCACTTGACTTCAGCACTACAGTAAACCGTTTTCTGGCAGATATAGGGTATGAGAAAGAGTTCACGAAAACCTGGCGCACAACGTTCAACGTTACCTATAACAGCATGTACCGCGAAAAGAAAATTCCGTACCTGCCAAACATCGGTGAAGACGCACGTTCGAATGACTACCTGGTGGAACTGACCAACTATATCAAGCCGCTTCCGAACGTGAACCTTATCATCGGCGGGTTAACCAATACGCAAACGGGTAAGGCCTATACCTATACCAAAATTGCAAATCAGGAATCACCGCTTGGTTATGATGTGATAAACCCGTTCGATCACAGCATTATCAACACAGCACCTTACCAGACGGTGCAATCCTACAATCAAACCTGGTGGAGTATATATGCGCAAGGTGATTATACCATCGGTAAAGTTGTAAAACTTATTGCGGGTGCACAGGGTAACAAGGTTACCGGAAACGATCTTTATATAGCTCCGCGAATCGGAAGTATATTTTATACGAGCGCCTCCACCGGCATAAAAGTTCTGTATGGAAAAGCATTCCGTTCGCCAACACAAAACGAGCGCCTCGGCAGTAACATGCCTGAAATATACCCGAACCCCGATCTGAAGCCTGAAACCATTGGTACATTTGAGACACAATTCTTCTATACCAAGCCATCCTTTGAAGCGTACCTGACTTACTATATTAGTAAACAGGAAAATATCATCCGTCAGTCAGTGAATGACGATGAAAGAATAGAAGTTTCGTTTGGTCCTGGCTTAACATTCCACGTACCTACTTACCTGAACGGTGGTCACCTGCACTCGCAGGGTGTAGAGTTGGAGACGAAGACATTCATCACCAAAGCGCTTTCACTTACTACCGGTTTCAGCTACCAGACCACGCGTGACGATATGGAAAACCGCGATGATCTTGGTATGCCTAAAGTTATGTTGAAGGCAGGTGTATCGTATGCACTGCCGCTTGGCCTGCAACTCGGTATATATAATTCCTACTTCGGCAAAGGTGGCTCCATTAACCGCGACAATACTGTTAACGCGAACCCTGATGTTAAGGCCTTTAATTACCTGAGCACAAATGTTCAGTACAAGATCAACAAGAACCTGGTAATAGGTTTATATGCTACCAACGTTCTGGGTGAAGATGTATATTATCCTGAATACCGTAACCGTAATATCAACTCCCTGCCAGGCAGAGGCGGCAGAGCGATTAACGGAAATATAGTTTTCAAACTCTAGTCTGTTTTATAGTACATGATGCTGATCGGGCACTGTCACATCACGACAGTGCCCTTCAGCATATATACTGTTATCCGAGTTTTCCTTCCGCCAGCGCAGTGCCCTCCACGCGTGCCTTGATTTTGGCAAACGCTACTTCGCGGGCCGTTGAGACATCGTCTGCAAATGGTGAAAAACCACAATCGTCTGTAGTACCCAACTGGTCGGGCGATATATAGGCAGCCGCTTCCAGCACGAGGTCACTAATCTCTTCGCGACTTTCAATGCGCGGGCTCAACACATTGGTAACACCGAGGTATACGCGCTGTGACGGCTTCAGCAACCGCTTGATGAGTTTGAGTATATCTTTTTTATTTTTCTCGGCAGCATACTCCAGGTAAAAATTACTGACGTGCAGATTGAAAAGATCAGGAAGTAAATCCCCGTAATCTATATCAGCGCTATGCGTTGAATCGTGATCTCCTCCGGGACAAGTGTGCACACCTATACGTATGCGTTCGGTAGCAGTGAAACGATCAAGCACCTGGTTATTCAAGTCCACGAGCATTTTTAGGAGTGCACGTGAAGGATCGAGTTTCACCGCGAGTCGTGCTTCTGTGAAATCGATCTGTACTGTATGTGCACCATCCTGTAAGCACATGCGTATATCAGCCTCGGCTTCATCGAGCAGATCAGCCACAAACTGATCGCGCGGATAGCCGGCAATGCCATCTGCAGGGTACAGCAGGCTCAATGCTGATGCTGAAATAACGGCCTGCTTTACCGGCAATGTTGTAAACGCTTTTGCTTTCTTTAAATATCGATTGGCATGTATACTATATTTGAATCGACCTCCGGTGAGCCGGGGTAACTGTCGCGTATGACCATCGGCAAAAGGAATTACTATACCATCGCTGGCAAGTTGTGTCATTCCTTCCAGCGGGTACGTAACAAAACTTGACTTAGATTGCTCGCCATCGGTAATAACGGGCGAACCCGTTTCTTCAAACTGGCGAATGGTATCCATCAATGCCTGATCCTGTGCACTCAGCAATTCTTCCTGTGTAATCTGGTTGGATGAAAATGCGCGCATGGCATTTGTGAGATAAACAGGGCGAGGTATACTTCCAATTGGTTCTGTCGGGATTTTCATAATTTGTAAATCGAAGGTTGAAAAATAAAATATATAGCATGGCACTATAGCAGCCGTGCGAGTGTAGCAAGCTATACCTATAGCGATACGATGTAGTAATAAACTATTAACTCAACCCTGCGGCCGTGGCGGGCGCTCTATGGATGATGTAAAGGAAGGAATAAGCGTTTCGCAACGGGTAAGCCTTTTCAGACTCATTACCCAACCAAAAGTATATTCATGAAGAAGTGTTGACGTTGCGATATACTCTTTTATAAAGGACAGTAAGGACTTTGGTCCAGGACTATGAGAATGAGTCTGACCGGTAAATGCTTGCATCACATCGCCAAACACATCGTGAATCTTCCGGGTTTCTTCATCACGAATACAAACGATAATCAGTGTATCAGCAGCAAGCTTTTGCTTTACGAGCCGGTAAAATGTACCCCGATACTCAAACATCCCGTCTATCCTGGCAAACTCAGGTGAGTCGAAGATATAGGGCATGGCTATGGGAATTTTCAACGTACGCAGCTCCTGCTGCCGGTAACGTTCTGCATCCAGTCGGGCGCGCAT